>JAASTF010000016.1 GCA_021767525.1 Paracoccaceae bacterium | reverse complement strand
GCCCCGGGCGGTCCACAGCCCGACATTTTGAACCATGCCTGGCGCGATTACGGGAACCGCGTGGGCGCGTGGCGGATGCGCGACATGTTCGACGCGCTGGATATGCCCGTCAGCGTGCTGGCCAACAGCGCCATGTATGCCCACGCGCCGCAGCTGATGGCCGCGTTTCGTGCACGCGGAGACGAGATCGTGGGCCACGGTCGCAGCAACTCCGAGCGCCAAAGCATCCTTGACGAAAGGGACGAAGCCCGCCTGATCGCCGAGGCCACCGATATCCTGAGCCGGGCCGAGGGCGTCGCGCCCAAGGGCTGGCTGTCGCCCTGGATCGCGGAAAGCCCGCACACCCCCGACCTGTTGGCCGAGGCAGGCTATGGCTATACCCTGAACTGGTGCATGGACGATCAACCCGTCTGGATGCAGACCCGCGCCGGGCGGCTTTTGTCGATACCCTATCCGCAAGAACTGAACGACATCCCGGCAATCGTTGCGCGCAAAGACAGTGCGGCGCAATTCGCCGATATGATCGTCGACAATTTCGACGAGATGCTGACGCAGTCGGTCGATCAGCCCTTGGTGATGGGCATCGCGCTGCATCCCTATATCGTCGGTCAGCCCTACCGCCTGCGCCATCTCCGCCGGGCGCTGACGCATATCTGCCGGCATCGAGCGCAAATCTGGCTGACCACCAGCGGCGCCATTCACGATTATTGCCGCAACAGCATCCCCGGGCAGATCGCATGACCGCCGATCGCGCCCGGCACGCGCCCGACGCCCTGGCCGTGTGGGAGCCGCATATTCGTGCCTTCGTCGCGCTATGCCCGGACGGTGCCGTGCCAGGCAGCGGCCCGCTTGCCGGGCTTTCGGCCGGGATAAAGGACAATATCGATGTGGCCGGAGTGCCCACGCGCAACGGCAGCGCGACCTGCGCACAGGCGGCGCCCGCACCGCACGATGCGGCGGTCGTCGCGGCACTGCGCAGGGCAGGGGCACGGATAGTCGGCAAGACAGTCACGACCGAATTCGCCTTCACCGACCCGACCGACTGCCGCAACCCGCATGATACCGCGCGGTCGCCCGGTGGGTCGAGCAGCGGATCAGGGGCGGCGGTGGCGTCGGGCGTGGTGGATTTCGCCCTGGGCACGCAGACCGCGGGATCGCTGTGCCGCCCCGCAGCCTATTGCGGTGCCGTCGGGTTCAAGCCCGGCTATGGCGCCTTGCCGATGGCCGGTGTCACGCCCCTGGCGCCCGGTTTCGACACGGTCGGCGTCATCGCGCGCTCGGTCAGCGTGGCGCGGGCGGCTTTCGCCGCGATGCGGGGCGATCAGCGCGCATCGGCCGGCACCGCGCTGTCCACGGCGACATGGCTGATACCGGGCACGGTTCGGCCCGCACCCGATATGCAGCGCGCCTTGCGCGAGGCAAAGGACATCCTGACCTCATTTTGCCGCGCGGGGCCTGCGCCGGCCGTCACGGTCGACAGCGCGCTGATCGTCGCCGCCCATCGCACGGTCATGCTGGCCGAGGCGGCACAGGCCCATGCCGATCTGATGCGGCCCGACACAGCCCGGTTGCTGCGGCCGAAATTCCGCGCGGCATTGCGGGCGGGCATGGGGATCGGCCCGGGCGAGCTTTCGGATGCGCGCCGCTATCTGCAGGGCGTTGCGACACGGTTCTGGGCGGCGATGGACGCGACCGACATCATACTGACCTTGCCGGTTCCCGAAGGCGCGCCGCTGATCGGAGACAGCACCGGGTTTCAGGATTGGCTGACGGTGTGGACGGTTCTGGGCGGCCCGCTTGTCAGCCTGCCCTGGGGTATGGACCGGTTGGGGCGGCCTTGCGCTGTCATGCTGGCAGCCAGGCCCGGCGCCGAGGATTTCCTGTTACACCTGGCCCAACGGTTGGAGCAGGCGGCCCCGAGCCTTCCCGCGCCAACACCGCCAGCAACGCCGCCAAAGGCTTAGCCGCGCAGGCGCACGAAGGCGTCCACCTCGACCGCGGCGTTTCCCGGCAGGCCGCACACGCCCACCGCGGTGCGCGCGTGCCAGCCGGACTCGCCGAACAGGGCCACGAAGACCTCGGTCGCGCCATTGATGACCTGTGGCGTCGCGCCAAAGCCCGGGCGGCAATTCACGAAACCGCCCAGGCGCAAGACGCAATCCACCCGATCCAGATCGCCATCGCAGGCTTCGCGCAGGCGATACAGCAGGTTCAGCGCGCAAATCTGCGCGGCTTTCTGGCCCTTGGCGACTCCTTCGGGTGTGTCTTCGACCGGGCCGGGGTGGGTCACCGCGCCATCCCATTCGCAGATTTGGCCGGACAGGTAGACAACGGCGCCATCGCGTCGATACGGCAGGAACTGCCCACGCGGGGTCCAGTCGCGCGGCAGCGAAAGGCCCAGGGCGGTCAAACGATCTTCGGCCTTCGACATCATGCCCCCTGCATTTCGCTGGCAAGATAGGTGCGCCAATCGCCCAGCTCGGTGATGTCGCGGGCACCGGCTGTGCCTTCGGCCTCGCAGACAAAGCTTTTGACCCATCTGCCGTCCGACATCTCGGCCGAGCCGATTGCAAGCGGCGCCGGGATGCCTTCGATGAACTGGCCGAAGGCGGTTTTCGGCAACGACCAGATTTCAACCGCGATGGCCCCGGCATCGGGCGCGCTGCTACGCACAAGGCCGGGCCGGTGCGGCGGGCCGCCGGCAAGTGCGTAGAACTTGTATCGGGGCGCGGTCAGATCCTTTCGCACGAAGGTCGCGCCAAGGCCCGATAGCTCGGGGTTCAGCGGAAGGCCCGACATATGCGCACCGCAAACCGCCAGCTCGATCCGGTCGGGTCGGGGGCCGGGCAGCGGGCCGGGATCGGGCAGCGGGTGTTCGGTGGCGCCCATCATGCGGGGGCAGTCCTGCTCGAAAAGGCGCGCAATCGCGGCAACCAGGCTGTCTTGCCCGGCCTGGGCCAGCAAGGTCACGCTGCCCGGACGGCCATCGTCGCGCGGCGCAGTTGGCACCGCGATGCCGCACATGTCCATCAGATTGACAAAGTTCGTATAAGTGCCCATGCGATTGTTCGGCCCAACCGGATCGTCCTGCAATTCGGCCACTGTCACGAAATCGGGGATCGTCGGCACGCATAGCGCATCGAGCGTGGCCAGATCCGGCGTCACGTCGCGCCGCAACTCGGCCAGGCGATACATCCCCAAGAACGCGTCATCGGCTGTCAGCGCCTCGGCCGCGCCGATGATCTGCCGCGTGACCGGGTGCACCGCTTGCGGATCGCTCGCAAGCAGCCCGGCGATCACCGTGTGACGCTCGGCGACCCAGGCGCCGGAATACAGCATGTCGGCAATCGCGTAGAGCGGGGTGAAATCGACTTCGACGATGGTCGCGCCGGCCCTGGCCAGCCGCGCCACGTCGCGATCGAAGGCAGCGCGTTGCGCGTTATCGTCGAAAAACCGGGCCGAGGCCGCGTCGGGAATGCCGATCCGCAGATCTTCGGATATGGCGCTAAGGGGCTGGTGGGGAAAGTCGCGCGCATAGGCATCGGCCGGATCGAACCCCTGCGCGACGCCATAGACGGCATAGGCGTCATCGACGGTAAGGGCGAAAATCGAAACCGTGTCCAGCGTTCGGCAGGCCGGCACGACGCCGCTGGCCGACAGCGTGCCAAGCGTCGGTTTCAACCCGACGATATTGTTCAGCGCGGCGGGCACGCGGCCCGAACCAGCGGTGTCGGTGCCCAGAGAAAACGCCACCGCGCCGTGCCCCACGACCACGCCCGAGCCGGAGGACGAGCCGCCCGGCGCGATCGCCGGATCCAGGCTGTTGCGGGGCGCGCCATAGGGCGTGCGCAGCCCGACCAGCCCGGTTGCGAATTGATCCAGGTTCGTCTTGCCAATCATCAGCGCCCCGGCCGCGCGCAGACGGGCCACGACAAAGGCATCTTCAGCCGGCGTATAGGCGAAGGCCGGGCAGGCGGCGGTCGTCGGTATCCCGGCCACGTCGATGTTGTCTTTGACGGCAAAGGGCACGCCCCACAGGGGCCGCGCGGGATCGTGGGGCCCAAGCGCGCGTGCCTGGTCAAGCAGGTCGGCCTTGTCGCAAAGGTGGATAAAGATGTTCGGATCGTTGATCCTGTCCAGCCGGGCAAAGACCTCTTCGATCACGTCCTCGGGGCGGGCGCCTGCGGCATAGGCGGTTTTCAGGGCACTCAGCGTGAAGGGCAGGGATCGAAGCATCGCGTGTCTTTCTTCGTCTTTTCGGGCGTTCATTCGGCCGCCACGCGGCGGGCGGGCGGTTTCGGCGCTGCGTCAAGCAGCTCTTGCGTATACGGGTGCGTGGGGTTGCGCATGATGCGGTCGGCGGGGCCTTCTTCGACGATCTGACCGTCCTTCATCACGATCACGTAGTCGCACAGCAGCCGGACCACGTGCAGATCGTGGCTGACGAACAGATAACTCAGGCCCAGCTTGGCGCGCAGATCGACCAACAGGTTCAGAACCAACGCTTGGATCGACACATCCAGCGCCGCAGTCGGTTCGTCCAAAATCAGGAAACGCGGTTCCAGCGCGACGGCGCGGGCTATGCCCACCCGCGCCTTTTGCCCGCCGGAAAGCTGGTGCGGAAAGCGATCGAGCAAGGCAAGCGGCAGGCCCACCAGAACCGCCAGCTCCTCGACCCGTGCGGTCAGTTTTGCGCCGCGCATCCCCGCCAGGCGGCGCAGGGGCTCGGCGATGGATTGCCGGGCGCTGTGGCGGGGGTTCAGGCTGTCGGTCGCATCCTGGAACACCATCTGGATGTCCTTGCGCCGCGTGTCGCGCACAAAGCGCCTGGCCGGAATGCCCGCGATGTCGTGCCCGTCGAACAGAACCGCGCCGCTGGTGGGATCAAGAAGCCGCACAAGGATTTCCGAGGTGGTCGACTTGCCGCAGCCCGACTCGCCCACCAGCCCAACGCTCTGGCCCTGGTCGACGCGGAACGAAATGCCGCGCACGGCGTGAACGGGGCCGGATTTGCCCTGATAGGTCTTGGTCAGGTCCTTGACCTCGATCAGGGGGCGATTGTGAACCTTGTGGGGCAGGGTGGGGTGGCGTTCGTCCGGGGGCAGAAGGCTGCGGATGCTTTCGCCTTCGCGCGGCGTCGCATCCACCAGCTTGCGCGTATAGGCGTGTTGCGGCGCGGAAAAGATCTGCACCGGGTCGCCCTGTTCCACGATCCGTCCGTCTTTCATCACCACGATCCGGTCGCAATACTGCGCGGCCAGGCCCAGGTCGTGCGTGATCAGGATGCTGCTCATGCCGCGGTCGCGGATCAGGTCACGCACCAGGTCCATCACCGCCTTCTGGGTGGTGATGTCCAGCCCGGTCGTCGGCTCGTCGGCGATCAGCAGCCTGGGGTCGCAGGCCAGCGCTATGGCGCAGACGACGCGTTGGCACATGCCGCCCGACAGCTCGAACGGGTAGGCGTCATAGCGGGCCTCGGCATCCTTGATGCGCACGGCCTTCAGCGCCTCGATCGCCTTTTGCCGGGCGTCGGCGCGGGTGGCGCGGCCATGTTGGCGCAGCACATCCTCGATCTGGTGGCCAACCTTGCGGATCGGGTTCAGCGCAGCGCGCGGGTTCTGGAAGATCATCGAGATCTCGCGCCCGCGGATGTCGCGCATGTCGCGCTCGGCCGCGCGTCGCAGGTCGATGCCGGAATAGGTCACCTCGCCCGCGGTGATCGAACCGCCCGCATCGAGGATGCGCATCAGCGCGTATGAGGTCACCGATTTGCCCGACCCGCTTTCCCCCACGATGCCAAGGATTTCGCCTTTTCCCAGCTCCAGCGTGATGCCGCGCACGGCGCGCACCTCGCCATTGCGGGTCTGAAAGCTGACGGCCAGATCGCGCACGCTAAGCATTCGCTACGTCCTTTTGCGGGGGTCCACGATGTCGCGCAGACCGTCGCCCAGAAGGTTGAAGGTAAAGACCGCCAGCATCAGCCAAAGCCCGGGAAAGACGGCCAGCCACCATTCGCCCGAGACGATGAAATTCGCACCCTCGGCGACCATGATGCCCCATTCCGGCGTCGGCGGACGCACGCCCAGCCCGATAAAGGACAGCCCGGCGGCGTTCAGGATCGCCCAGCCCAGGTTCAGCGACACCTGCACCATCATAGGCGGTAGCGCGTTGGGAAAGATATGGAAGGCCAACACCCGGAGATCGGAATTGCCGCACAGTTTGGCCGCCTGCGCAAAGCCTGCGTTGCGCCTGATATTGACCTCGGCCCGCACCAGCCGCGCGTAGAACGGCGTGTTGATGATGGCGGTGGCGTAGATGATGTTTTCGATCGTGTTGCCCAGGGCGGCCACGATCCCCATGGCCAGAACGAACAGCGGAAAGGCCATGATCGTGTCCAGAAAGCGGTTCAGAACCGAATCCAGCCAGCCGCCCCAATAGCCGGCAACAGCCCCGAGGATCGAGCCGACCACAAAGGACAGCGCCACCGCCGCGACCGAGATCATAAGGTCAAGACGAGTGGCCACGATCACGCGGCTGAACACGTCGCGCCCGATCTGGTCGGTGCCGAACCAATGCTCCCACGAGGGCGGTTGCAGCGATTTCGCGGCATTGGTGGCCAAAGGGTCATAGGGCACAACGGCGGGGCCGAAGACGGCGCAAAAGATCAAGAACGCGAACATCCCGAAGGCCAGCAGAGTGACCGGGTTCGCACGCAACACATAGACCAGGTGAGCCCAGGTGCCTTGGGTTCGGGGCAGGGGCGCGTCGGTCATGATGCTTCGAACCCGATACGGGGATCGATCGCCGTGTAAAGCAGGTCGATCACCAGGTTCAGAACAACGAACAGCAACGCCATCGCCAGCACGAAGCCCTGCACCGCCGCGTAATCAGACACCACCAGCGCCTCGACCGCGTAAGAGCCGATGCCGGGCCAGGCGAACACCTTTTCCACCAGCACGTTGGCGCCCAGCGCAAAGGAAAACACCATGCCAAGGGTGGTAACGACCGGCAAAAGCGCGTTGCGAAAGGCATAGCCGTAAAGAACCTTGCGATTGGTCAGCCCAGCCGCCCGCGCGGTGCGGATGAAATCGGACGACAGCGCCCCCAGCATCGAGGCGCGTGTCATGCGGGCCAGCGGTGCCAGGGTGAACAGCGCCAGCGTGCCGGCCGGCAGGATCAGTTGCTTGGCGGCGCCGCGCCAGGTTTCCCAATCGCCCGTCAGGGCGGCGTCGATCAGGTAAAAGCCGGTGATGTGGTCAGGTTCGATATAGATGAAATCAAGCCGGCCCAAGGGCGATGGCGCGATACCCAGCAAGTAGTAGAACACAAAGATCAGCACGATCCCGGTAAAGAAGGTCGGCAAGGACACGCCCGCGGTGACCACCACCCGGCACAGATGATCGACCCATGTGCCCGGCCGCGTCGCGGCGAGAATTCCCAGCGGTATCGCGATCGCGCTGGCCAGGATCAGCGCCGTCAGCGTCAATTCCAGCGAGGCGGGCAGCCGATTGGCCAGGTCGGTCGCCACAGGCCGCCCCGAGGTCAGCGACATGCCAAGATCGCCGCGCAACAACTCGCCCACATAGATCACGAATTGCTGCGTCATCGGCTTGTCCAGGCCCATGGCGATCCGGGTTTCCTCGATCGAGGCCTCGTCGGCCATGACCCCGGCGAAATACACCGCCGGGTCGCCGGGCAGGGCGCGCGTCAGCAGAAAGCTGATGACGACGACACCGATCACGACGGGTATGGCCTGCGCGCAGCGCAGAAGAACCGCGCGCAGTCTTGGGTAAGCAGACAGCATGGCTCAGGTCAGGCTGATTGGGCGGATATCGAGCTGGCGATGGAACCAGAACTCATAGCCTTCGGCGCCGTTCGCCGCCACGTTCAGGGCTGGCTGATACAGCGGAATGCGGGGCAGATCCTCCAGCGCGATTTCGAACATGCGCTTGATCATCGGCGCATAGGCCGGATCGTCCATCGGCATGTGCAGGCTGTCATCGACCAGCTGTTCGATCTCCTCGTTGCGGTAATTCGACGAGTTGAACAGGTGGCCATCCTTGTAGGCCCAGAAGAAGTAGTAATCGGGCGTGTTCAGCCAGCCGCCAAAGTTTTCAAGGTGCAGCGGCAGGCGCTTTTCCACCAGAACGGCGGTGCGCCAGTTTGCGCCGGGGATCTTTTCGATCTCGACCTTGATGCCGATCTTTCCCAATGCCTCTTGCACCAAAAGCGCGGTCGGCTCCATCCAAGAGGCCAGGTCGAGGCTAATGGACAAGGGCACTTCGAAACCTTCGGGATAGGCGGATTGCGCCATCAGCTCGCGCGCTTTTTCAAGATCGGTGTAGTACTGCGTCTTGCGGGGCCACTGAGTGTCGCCCTCGGGGATTTCGGCCGAACCGCCATACAGCGGCAGGCCACGCCCGAACGCGGCGGTCTGGAAAATATCCTCGTAGGGCACGGCATAGGCGATGGCCTTGCGCACGTTGGCGTCCTGGAACGGCTCGAATGCAAAATTCGGGCACAGGCAATGGATGCAGTTTTCAACCGGGGTTGAAAAGACATCGATCTTGTCGGCCAGTTCCGCCGCGTCCTTGTCGGGAATGCCGAATGCCATCTGAACGTCGCCCCGCTCGACCAGGGCGCGGCGTGTTGCGGGGCTGGGCACCTCGCGGATCACCACGCGCTTAAGCGCGGGCAGGGGGCCGCCGGCCCAATCGTCGTTGCGCTCGTAGACCAGTTGCTCGCCCGGTGCCCAGCGCAGCACCTTGTAAGCGCCCGAGCCAGCGGGCGTGGTGTGCAGGTATTCCAGGCCCCAGGGGTCGTCCGCGGCGGCGTTCTGCTGAACCTCGACCGAGTTGATGACATAAGGCACGGGAACCGCCAGGTCGGGGATCGTCAGTTTCGACGGGCGATCCAGCTTGATCACGAATGTATCTTCATCCTCGGCGATGAACTGATCGGGGCGTTCCAATCCGCCGGCCTTCATCTGGACCGTGGGAAAGCCGCCGACCGTCACGGCGCGGTCAAAGGACCATTTGACATCCTGCGCGGTCACCTTGCGACCGTCCCAGAACCGGGCGTTGGGTTTCAGCTTGAACGTCAGGGTCATGCCATCGTCGGACACCGTCCAGCTTTCGGCCAGCTCGGGCTCGATCTTGGAATAATCGTAGGAATAGCCGCCGCCGATCGCCTCTTTCGTGCCGAAACTCACCAGGCGGTCATAGCAGTTGATTCCAACCTGATAGGCCGCGCGGCTTGTGCCGGTGCGGTGCAGGTCCAGGGAATTGATCGTCTGCCCGATCACCACCACCATCGTGTCGGCGCCTTGCGCGCTTGCAGGCATGGCTTTCAGGAAAGGAAGAACAGAGGCGCCCGCGGCACCCATTTTCAGAAAGTCTCTCCGCGTCGTGGTTCCGGTCATCACGCATTTTCCCCGCTGTAAGTAAAAAGTCATTTATCGACTAACGCGATCATTCGTCATTGCGGTGCACACTTCCAATGCTAAGAATTCATGTATGCGTTGCGTTTTTTGCACCATTTAGCCAAGAGGTCGGAAAATCAGACATTTAACCACATTCATCCTGATCGAGGCCGTTGCGCGTGCCGGATCGATCCGGCGCGCCGCCGAAGAAAGCAACCTGACCGCCTCGGCATTGAACAGGCGGATCCAGGCCTTCGAAGAAGAGTTCGGATGCCCGATCTTCGAAAGGCTGCCCCGTGGCATGAGGTTGAACCCAGCGGGCGAGCTGCTGATGCAGCATATCCGCGCGCAGCGCAGCGACCTGGCGCGCGTGCAGGCCCAGGTCGCCGATTTAAGCGGTGAACGGCGCGGACATGTGTCCATCGCCTGTTCGCAGGCGCTGTTGCCCTATTTCCTGCCCAGTCAGATCGCCGCTTATCGCGACGAACATCCCGGCGTCACGTTTTCGGTCAATGTGCGCGACCGCGTGCAGGCGGAACAGGACCTGACGACCTTTCAAAGCGACCTGGCCCTTGTGTTCGAGCCGGTGCACATGGTCGATTTCGACGTGCTGTATCAGTTGCCGCAGCCGGTGCACGCGGTGTTCCGCGCAGATGATCCGCTGGCGCAAAGACCCGAGTTGCGCCTGCGCGATTGCCTTCATCGAAAACTGGTTCTGCCCTCGGCGGCCTATGGCGTACGACATCTTCTGGAGATCGGGGCGACGCGCAAGAACCTGCCCTTGGCCCCGGTGCTGGAAACCGAATCCTTCGAACTGATCCGCCATTACGTGATCGAAGAGGATGCCATCGGCTTTCAGATACCCGTCGGTCTGGACCCGCAGCGCCAAAACGGATTGGCGCACCGTCCCTTGGCCGAGGTCGATGTGCCACGGGGGCGTTTGCTGTTGGGGCAGATGCGCGGGCGCGCCTTGCCCGTGGCACCGGCGAAATTCGCCCGCCAGCTTGAGGCCGAGATGGAAAAGCGGCTGCAATAAGGGGCCGCCGACGGGGATGAGAAGGCCCCCCGGTTCATCACGGCGCTGCACGGCCCTGGCCCCATGCGCATGCCGCGGCCAACAGCTTTTCGGGGCCCGGCGAAGGCCCTGCCGCTTGGACCGGGCTTTGACCGATTACGCCGTCTGCGACAGGCCGCTTATCGTGACACACAAGCCTTGTGACAGGTTGCGAAGCGAAACGGTGGCCCCGTGGCCCTTGGCGATTGCGTGAACGATGGCAAGGCCCAAACCATTGCCGTGGATGTGGCGCGACAGGTCTTCGCGTGAAAAGCGGTCGCAGGCATGGGGAATGAACTCTTCTGCCATGCCGGGCCCGGTGTCCCGCACCTCTAGCACCAGTTGCGCGCCATCCGTTTGCGCCGAAACCACGATCTCTGCCCCTGGCGGACAATACTTGATCGAGTTTTCCACCAGATTGCCCAGCATCTGCAAAATCAGGCTGCGGTTTCCAAGGACCGTCAAGCCCGGGGCCGAAATCGCGACCCGGAAACCAAGGCCTGCTGCCTCGGCCGCCTCTTCATAAAGGTCGCGCAGATCGTCCAGGATATTCGTCAGCGGCACCACTTCTTTGTCGAACGCGGCCTGGCTGTTTTCAAGGTCCGCGATCGTCAGAAGGGCGTTGAACGTATGTTCGATCTGGTCGATCGAGGCCAGTCCGGCGGCTTTCTCGTCATCGAAATCAGGCGACGGCGCCAGACGTTCAAGGCGCTGACGCAACCGCTGCATGGGCGAGCGCAGGTCGTGCGCGACATCGACCGTGACTTGCCGCTGCGCGGCCATCAGCGCCTCGATCTTGGCCAGCGCATCGTCGATTCCGCCTTCGATCTGCCCAAGATCGTCGGCGGCCCGATCCCGCGGGTTTATCCGCGCTGCAAGATCGCCCGAGGCCGCGCGCCCAAGAACATCGGAAATCTGGGCCACCCGGTCTTCGGTAAGTCGCCCGACCCGGTTGCCCAGGAAATACCCCAGCCCGAGAAGCAGGAAGAACCCCAGCAAAAGCGCTGCCACAAGCGCCTCGAGCAGTTCGTGGATCACCTCGTCGCTGGTGGCTTGCACCAAGGTCCAGGGGCCGATCCGGTCGATCTGCACCCAATAGGCGTCGACCTCTTCATGCGGATCAAGCGACAGGCCCAGCACGGTGGCCGAAACCAGCGTTCCCGACGACGCGTCCGGGATCGCGGCAAGCGGCCCGATCACGGGCCCGCCGGTTTCGTCGAACAGCGCGTAAATCGTGGTGCGGTCGATATCCAGACGCGACAATGCGTCAACCGTTTCACCAAGCAGGTCGTCCGCGCCCTGGTCGTAGATGGTTTGCAGCCGCGCCGCGTCTTCCTGCATCTTTTCCTGGGCCCATTCGCGCATCTCGGAAAGGGACAGGAAGTAGGCGAACAGAAAGTCCAGCAGCACCAACCCCATGTAAAGCACAGAGTATTGCAGCGATAGCCGGCGGCTGGTCCGGCCGAACCAGCGAGCGGTCGGGCGTGGCCTATCCATGAATGCGATAGCCCGAGCCGCGGATCGTGTGGATCAGCGGGGTGTCGTAAGGTTTGTCGATCTTTTCGCGCAGACGGCTGATTTGCGTTTCCACGACATTGGTGCGCGGATCGAAATTGATGTCCCATACCGATTCCAACAGCATCGTGCGCGTCACGACCCTGTCCGCGTTGCGCATCAGGTAGCACAGCAAGCGGTATTCGCGCGGTTGCAGTCGGATTTCCCGGCCGGCACGGGTGACCTTGTGGCTCAGGACATCGACGACAAGATCGGACACGCGCAGCTCGGTTTCTTCGATCGCCAGGGCGGGCCGCCTGGCCAGGGCCTGGGCGCGCGCCGAAAGCTCGGCAAAGGCGAATGGCTTGGAAAGGTAATCGTCGCCGCCGCCCTGCAGGCCATCGACGCGATCCCGGATCGATGTCAGTGCGCTGAGAAACAGGACCGGGGTCTTGGTCCCGGCATCGCGCAGCGCTTTGACCAGCGACAAACCATCCAGCTTTGGGATCATCCGGTCGACGATCATGATGTCGTAATCGTCGTCCAGCGCGGCCAGAAACCCCTCGGACCCGTCCTGAGCATGCCGGATCGTGTGACCTTCTTCCTGAAATCCCGACACCACGTATGACGCGGTTTCCCTGTCGTCTTCGATAAGAAGAATTCTCATGTCCACACATTCCAACGTGACGTTCTTTTTACTTATCGTGGTTTGAAACAGAAAGCGATGCGACAGGGCGGCCTTATGAACAGCCCGCCGGCAAAGGGTAGAGGTGGATCGCGCGCCCGGCATATGCGCCGTGGACGGGTCGCATCGTGGCCTCGGGCGCGATGGCTATGCCCGCGCATTCCAATGCCGCGCGGTCGGACACAAGCAGCGCATCGCGGTCGGTGGGCTGCGGCGCGACCATGTCGTACCAGTGGCGCGGCACATCCCATCGACCGTTGGCAAAGACCGGCGGCGCGCCATCGCGCCGGGCGGCATAGGTCAGGTCCGCAAGGATCTGGCGTTCGTCGGCCACGACAGGCCGGCCATTTGCCTGCGCCAGGATTTCGGTCATCAGCGCCGTGCGGCCGGTATAGCGGTCGGTCAGCTTCGGCGCGATATCCGGCCAGACGATCAGCGCGGTCACCGCCAGGATCGGCACAAGATTGACGGCCAAGCCGATTGCAAAAAGGCGCGGCCGCCCCAGACGCGACAGGCGCAAGCCTACGAATGCCGCCGCCGCCGGATAGGCCGCAAAGGCCCAGTTGGCATTCGCCTTGGCGATGAAGGCCTGAACGCAGACCAGCAGCAAAACGGGAACCGAGGCCGCAAGAAGGAATGTTTCGATCTCGCTCAGGTCACGGCGAGCCATCGCGCCAAGCCAGACTACAAAAAAGACCGGTCCGATAACAACCGCCTGCGCCACGAGGAACGACGCCAACCCGGGCCAGTTCATCGCCATGTCGCGCCCGACTTGGGCGTTGTCGGCGGTGTGGGCAAAGGTCACAAGACCGTTGCCCGCATTCCACAGCAGGTTCGGCGCGATCACGACAAGACAGGCGATACCAGCCGCGGCCAGCGCGCCGGGCGTGGGGCGCAGCCGCGAAAACAGCATCGACACCGCGACGGCAAGCCAGAAATACACACCCGCATATTTCGCCATCATCGCAACGCCGGCCAGGCCGCCCGCAAGCGCCGCAAACTGCCATTTCCGCGTTTCCAGCGATCGCCACCAGCTCCACAAGGCGGCGGCAAGGAAAGGCGCCATTATCGTATCGGTCGAAATCATCCACGACCCGACCGCAAGAATCGGCATGGCCAGGTATGTCGCCGCGACCCAAGGCGCGGCGGGGCGATGGATTTGCCCGATCCACCCGGCAAGTATCAGTGCCGTCAGCCCGTGAAAGATCGGCGCCGGCGCCCGCACCCAGAATGCCGCGTCGCTGCCAGCCAGCCCGGTTGTCGCGCCGATGATCCAGGCAATCAGCGGCGGTTTGGAAAAATACCCCCAGTCGAAATCGCGGCTCCAGGCCCAGTATTGCGCCTCGTCAAAGAAAAGATCGGTCGGGGTGACGGCAAGCACCAGCAGGCGGATCGCCGTGACGCCACCGACAATCAGGTCCATGGTCAGGCGGTCGCTCATTCGCGCACAAGGCCTTCGCGCCGGATCAGCCAAAGGTTCCGCGCATAGATGAACACGCCCAGGCTTTGGCCCAGAACGAAAACCGGGTCCGCCCGGTAGATCGCGTAACTAAGCAGAACCACGCCGCCGCCGATGGAAAACCACCAAAAAGCGATGGGAATGGTCGAGCGGCCGGCACGCTCGGACGCGATCCATTGAACCAGGAATCGCGCCGTGAACAAAAGCTGCCCGGCGAGGCCAAAGATCACCCAGGCCATTTCGGTTGCGGATGTGACGCCCAGGAAATTGTACACCGCGTTCATTCGACCCTCTCGGCACGGTCCGACGCGGGCTGCGTTTCCACTGTCGGCATGGTTTTTTGCAAAGCGGTCGGATGCGGCGTTTTCTTGCGCCGGATCAACCACATCACCCCCAACAGATCGACGGCGCCAACCAGCGCCCGTTGCAGGTTGGAGTATTTCGAGACACCCGCTTGCCGGGGTGCGTGTGCCACGTCGACATGCGCGACATCCAGACCCAGGCGTGCCACCAGCGCCGGCAAATAACGGTGCATGTGATCGAAATAGGGCAGCGCCAGAAACACGTCGCGCGGAAAAAGCTTCAGCCCGCAGCCGGTGTCGCGCGTTCCATCCTTTAACGCGGCGCCCCGGATCGCGTTGGCCGCGCGCGAGGCCCACAGCTTGGCGCGCGTGTCCTTTCGCTTCACCCGTTGACCCGCGACCAGGCCCAGCTGGGCCTTGCCCGCGTGCCTGCTCCAGGTTTCCAACAGTTTGGGGATCTCTTCGGGCGGGTTCTGCCCGTCGGCGTCCAGCGTGACGATCAGCGCGCCCTGCGCCGCCACGACGCCCGAGTGGATGGCCGCGGACTGACCGCCGCGCCTGTCGTGCTGAATGACACGCCAATGCGCAGGCCCGGCCAGAACATGCGCCGCCGTGTCGTCCTCGGATCCGTCGTCTACCACGACGATCTCGAAATCGCGGCCTGCCAGCGCGTTGTCGATCCGCTGCAGAAGGCCGCGAATGGTCTCGGCCTCGTTGAGCGCGGGGATGACGACGGAAATCTCGGGGCTGGGGCGTTTACTCTGCAGCATTTTCCACCTTCGATGCAGGTTTCGGTTGGTAGCGCAGCAGGAAGAGCGCGATCCCGGTGACGATCAGCACGGCAAAGACGACATCTGATAGAAAATGCCGCCCCGCGACGATGCGCAGCGACGATCCGACCACCGCGATGGCGATCGCGAACGCGCGGCAGGCGCGGCGCAGCCAGGGCTGCGGGAGCGGCGCCGACAAAAGCCAGATGGCAATCGCAGCAGCCGTGGCGCCCGACGCTTCGCCCGACACGAACGAGCAGTTTCGCGCGCACTCATCGCTGGGCAACAGCGCGGGGGTAAAGTCGGCCGTGCCGCCGAATTCAACCAGATGGGCGGGCCTGGCGCGCCCCCAGTGGGATTTCAAAAGAACGTTTGCCGCCAATCCCGGCCCTAACAGGTAAACGGCCACCACGATGTTCCAAAGATGGTAGGTCGACCCCAGCAAGCGGTCGCGCAGGATCGCGATCAGTGATCCGGCAAGGGCCGCGATCCCGACCACCAGGGTGAAGGTCCAAATGCTTTGCCTGACGGCTTCAAGCAGCGGCGATCGCGCGCCGATAAAACCACCACCCCGATAGAACAGGGACGACACGAACAGGTCGATCGACGGAAACACGCTGAATACCACCGCCGCGGCCACGAATGCTACCAGCCATGCGCGGATCAACCCTTGCCGTGCGTCACTTGCCCAGCCGATCCCGATATTTGCCGCGGCGGTCAAGCCGGCGCTTTCGTGGCGCGCCGTTTCGGGATTGACCTTTCGGGTCCGCGCGTCTGCCTCGTTCGCGATTTTCTGCATCTTCTGCCTGTCGTGCCTGGCCGCATGGATGCGGCAGGGACACGACGCGATTTACGCGGGTCAGATCAGGCCTATGTTGCTGGATGATTACCATTTGGTAATGTTGCGATTGCCGCCCGCGAAATGCGCCGCCTGGCAGGCGCTGTTCTCGCCCGTGCCGTGGTGGAAATGACATCCCTTGAGGAAAAGCGCGTTCAGGGGTATCGGTCTGGTTTCCCGACTTTTCGGCCAAACACCAGAAGATGCTGCAATGCAAATAACCCAACACGCGAAACTATCGGTCGCCCCTATGATGGACTGGACGGACCGGCATTGCCGGTATTTCCATCGTCTCATCAGCGGGCAGGCGTTGTTGTATACCGAGATGGTCACCGCGCCGGCGCTGGTGCGGGGGAATGCGCTGCATCTGCTTGATTTTAATGAAGAAGAGCACCCCGTCGCCTTGCAGTTGGGCGGCTCGGACCCGTCTGAACTCGCACGGGCGGCGCGGTTGGGGCAAGACGCGGGCTATGACGAGATCAACCTGAATTGCGGTTGTCCCAGCGACCGGGTGCAATCGGGCACGTTTGGTGCGATTCTCATGAAAAATCCGGCACTTGTGGCGGATTGCGTGCGGGCGATGCGGGATGCGGTGGACGTGGAGGTGACCGTGAAATGCCGCATCGGCGTGGACGATCAAGACCCGGCGCATGTGCTGCCCGAGTTCCTGGCGCAGATCGTCGCGGCGGGGTGCGAGCGGGTAACGATCCATGCGCGCAAGGCGTGGCTGCAAGGGCTTTCTCCGAAAGAAAACCGGGACATACCGCCCCTAGATTATCCTTTGGTTCAAGAGATGAAGCAGCTGTTCCCGAACCTGCATATCTCGATAAACGGGGGAATCGACAGGTTGGAGCAGGCCGAAACGCTGCTGAATGGGGGCCTGGACGGGGTGATGATCGGGCGCGCAGCCTATCACCAGCCGTGGGATATACTGGCCGAGGCGGACGAAAAAGTATTTGGAAAACAGTGTATTGCGCAGAGTCGTGCGGATGTTGTGCGGGAAATGTTCCCCTATATCGATGCGCATTTGACGGCCGGAGGGCGGTTGCACCAGGTGACACGGCACATGCTGGGCCTGTTTCACGGGCAGCCTGGCGCGCGACAGTGGAAGCGGATTTTGTCGGAAAAATCAACGCATAACGGGGCAAACCTGACTGTTCTGCAAGAGGCGTTGGCGGCTGTCGAAGGGGCCGCGGCGCAGGCGGCGGAGTAGGCTGCAAGACGTATCCTTAATGGGCGTTTTTCGAGGATAGTGGGCAGAACTGCCCACCCTGCGCGGGACTGCGTATATTTATGGTAGGTATAAATATGCAGGACTCGTGCGGTTTCAGGGCAAAACCGCGCGGTTTGAAAACCGCGCTATCTGGCCATTCGCTAAGGCGCGGTGTAACGGTTTGCCGCGCAAGACGAGGAGTGCCCGATGCCCGACACCATGCTTTTGATCCAGATGCTGGTTTTGCTGATCGTGATCGGCGGGATCGCCGGGGTGCTGGCGGGTCTGTTGGGCGTGGGCGGCGGCATCGTGCTGGTTCCGGCCTTTTTCTATGCCTTCCAGACGCTGGGCTATGACGGGCCGCAATTGATGCAGGTCTGCCTGGCCACGTCGCTGGCGACGATCATCGTGACCTCGGTGCGATCCGTTCTGAGCCACAACAAGAAGGGCGCGGTGGATTGGGATATCCTGCGCGGCTGGGTGATCGGCATTGCCATCGGCGCGGTGCTGGGGGTGTTGGTGGCGTCGAGCCTGCGCTCGGTCGTGTTGCAGGGGATTTTCGGCCTGCTGGCACTGGTCATCGGGGCCTATATGGGCCTGGGCCGTGCGCATTGGCGGCTGGGGCAGGCGATGCCCAAGGGCATCTTGCGCGCGATCCTGTCGCCGATGGTGGGTTTCCTTTCGGTGCTGATGGGGATCGGCGGCGGCAGTTTCGGCGTGCCCTTGATGAGCCTTTACAACACGCCCATTCACCGCGCGGTGGCGACGGCGGCGGGCTTTGGCGTGATTATCGCCGTGCCCTCGGTCATCGGGTTCCTGTTTCTGGACGTGGCCGATGCGCCGCCCTTTACGCTGGGCGCGGTGAACGGGCCGGCCTTTCTGGTGGTGATCGCCATGACGCTGTTGACCGCCCCCCTGGGCGTCAAGCTGGCGCATTCGATGGATCCCAAGCCACTGAAGCGGGTCTTTGCCGTGTTCCTGGCGCTTGTGGCGCTCAACATGCTGCGCAAGGCGCTGGGGTGGTAATACGGCAGGGTTTCCAGATTATCGAGGGCGGGCCGGACCTGGCCCGCTGGGTTGCGGCGGCGCAAAGGGCAGCGGCAGACGGCTTGCCCGCGCTGATGGGCACGCAAGCGCAGATGCGCAGCGGCGGGACGTGGTGCGTGGGTGTCGATGGGTTGCCCAACGCGCGGGACGGGTCGGTGAATGGCGTGGAATTGCCGCCAGAGATCCGCGACATGACCGGCTGGCACGGGGCGTGGCATCGGGCGCAGCTGTCGGTCGTGTTTCCGGGCTATCCGCAGAAGGATTCGGGCGAAAGCGATGCGGGGTTTCGATACCGGGTGACGCGTTATGCCGCGCATCTGGACGGGTTGCTGCCCGAGGGCCCCGCGCGGCGCAGGTACTTGCGCGAGCCGCACGCCTTTGTGCTGGGCCTGCCGCTGGAGCCGTGCGCGGCGGCGCCGCTGATGGTTTGGCCGGGCAGCCACGACATAATGGGCGCGGCGCTGCGTAAGGCGGTGGGTGAGGGGGATGTGGCCGACACCGACCTGACCGATGCCTATTGGGCGGCGCGGCGCGCGGTGTTCGCGCGGATCGCGCCGGTTGCGATCGACGCCCAACCGGGGCAGGCGGTGTGGCTGCATCGCCACCTGTTGCACGGGATCGCACCCTGGGACGCGGCGCGGGCAAACGGGGCGGCGCGGCGCATGGTGGCCTATTTCCGCCCGCAATTCAGCCGGTCAGAGGATTGGCTGGCCGCCGATTAACCGTCGCTGCGGGCCAGGCGTGCGGTGCGGCCGCCGCGGCGTTTTTGCAGGCGCGGGGCGCGCTCGGGCAGGGTGGCCATGATGGTCTTGCGCTCGTCCGGCGACATGCGCGACCAGCGCGTGATCTCGTCGATGGTGCGCAGGCAGCCGGTGCAAATCCGCTCTTGGGGATGCACGACGCAAACCTTGATGCAGGGCGAGTCGATCTCGTTGCGTTTCCAGGTTCCGTCGCTCATGTCGTGGCCCTTATGTGGCGGATGCGGTCCAATGCCCCTTGCAGGATATACGAGGCGGCGACGTGGTCGATCACCTCGGCGCGACGTTTTCGTGACGTATCCGCCTCCAAGAGCGCGCGTTCGGCGGCAACGGTCGACAGGCGTTCATCCCAGAAACCGATGGGCAGGTCGGTCAGACGGCTGAGGTTGCGGGCGAAGGCGCGGGTCGATTGGCAGCGCGGACCCTCGGTGCCGTCCATGTTGCGCGGCAGCCCCAGGACGATGCCGCCGATATCGCGCGCGGCCAGCAGCGACAGCAGTTTTTCCGCGTCGGCCCCGAATTTCTTGCGCCGGATGGTTTCCAGCGGCGTGGCGACCGACAGCACCGTGTCGCTGACCGCGACGCCGATTGTGCGCTCGCCCAGGTCAAGGCCCGCCAGCGCGCGGCCTGGGGCCAGGGCAGCGGCGAAATCTTCGACCGCCTCGTAGATCATTCCGCGATCCCGGCGTCGCGCGCGGCCTGGGTGATGACGGCAAGGCCCGCGGTATCCTGGGCATAGGCGGCGCTGGCGGTGTCGAACGCGGCCTGCGCGCCGGCGTTATCGCCCAGCACGGTCAGCGCGCCGATCAGGCGGGCCCATTCCTGCGGGCTGCCGCCCTCGGCATTCAGCCGCTCGGACAGGCCCGCGACCATGTTCTGGATCATCGCCTGGCGATCTTCGGGCGCCATGTCGTTGGCGTTTTGCACGTCCTCGGCGGTGGGGCCGGGCAGGGCGCTGCCCTCGGCCACGCCGGCGCTTTGGGCGGCGGCGCGCACGGTGGCCAGCATTTCGGGCCGTTCGGCAAAAACCTGCTGCGCCTCGGCCCAGATCGCCTGGGCGCGGGCGGTGTCGCCCAGTTGGCCCAGCGCGCCGATCAGCTGCGCCCATTCCTGCGCGGTGCCACCTTGGGCCGCCAGCCGGTTCATCAGCCGGTCGACCATGCCGCGGATCATCTGCTGGCGTTCCTCGGGCGTCATGTTGGCGGCGTCGGCCATGTCCTCGGCCGTCGGGCCGGCCAGCGGCGCCTGTTCGGGCGGCAGGGTATAGTTCACCCCGGCGCGGGCGGCCATTTCTTCGATCTGCGCGCGGATGGGTGCGATCCAGGGCGCGTCACCGGGGCCTTCGTTCAACAGCGCGTCCCAGACGCGGAACGCCTGGTCGGGGCGGGCGGTCTGGGCGGCCATCAGCCCCATGTAATAGCGCGCGGTGCCGTTGCCCGGGTCGCGCGCCAGCGCGGCGCGCAGGGCTGTTTCGGCCTCGGGCGAGACATAGCCGCCGGCGGCCAGCACCAGCATGTCGGCGTAATCGGCGTAATCCTTGGCGGTCGCCTCGGTGCCCTTGATCGACAGGATCGCCTCTTGCGCCTTGTAGGCGGCCTGGAAATTGCCCAGCGCGGCCTCGGACCGGGCCAGCAGGGTCTGGCCCTGCAGATCGGCGGGGCGCTCGGCCACGGCCTCGCGCAGGCGCTTGACCAGGTCGAGATATTCGGGCGGCGCGTCCTGCGGCATCTGGGCCAGCGGCACCTGCGCCTCGGCCTCGGCCTGCGAGGGGCGGTTCTCGCGCATCTCGCGCGCCATTTCCATGCGCTGCGACAGGCCCAGATCGCCGTAACCGGGCGCGCCCAGCTGCCAGTACAACCCCACGGCCCCGGCCACCAGCAACGCGCCGGTGCCCACCGCCACCCCGCGCGACAGGCCGGCGGGCTGGTCGGCGCCGGTTTCGGCCTCTTGCAGCTGCGCGTCGGCGGCCAGGATGCGGCGCGACACCTCGGCGCGGATACGCTCGGCATCCTCTTCGCCGATGACGCCGCGGGCCAGGTCGCGATCGACCTCTTTCAACTGGTCGCGGTAGACGCGCAAATCATACGCGGCCGGGTGTTCCGCCGCGCGCCGCGCGCGCACCAGCGCGAGGGCCAAAAGCGCCGCGACAGCCAAAGCCAGAACGCCCGAAATGATCCAGAAAGCCATGTGTCCTCCGATAACTGCGCCCTGATGTATACACGCGCGCGCATCGGCAAAAGGGGTAAACTGCCGCATGTCGCAACCGCGCGTCATTGTGACGT
>JAASTF010000199.1 GCA_021767525.1 Paracoccaceae bacterium | reverse complement strand
TCGACCCGGCCCGACACCACCCGCCGCTGCCCCGTCGGCAGCAGCTTTTGCAGGTAATCGCCACGCGCGTGGAAAAAGACGACCTGGAAACTGGTTTTCGCATCCTCGACCGTGATGCGATAGGCCCCGCCCTTGCGCGCCGGTGCGCGGTGCTGCCCCACCGTCACCTCGACCGTAAGAACCTGCGGCAGATCGGCACCCAGAACGCTGTCGCGCGGCGTGCGGTCGATGCCGGTATGGGGCAGCGTGAACACCAGGTCGCGCGGGCGCGTGATGTCCATATGCTCCAGCAATTGCGCGGTCTTCGGCCCCACGCCATCCAGCGTCTCGATCCCCGCGAAAAGCGGGAACAGGGGTTCGGGCCGCCCGCTCATGCGTCGCCGATCAGGGCCAGCCAGCCATCTTCGTCGATGGTGTCAACGCCCAGTTCGGCCGCTTTCTTGGCCTTTGATCCCGCGCCCGGCCCGGCCACCAGCAGGTCGGTCTTGGCCGAGACGCTGCCCGAAACCTTGGCGCCCAATGCCTCGGCCCGCGCCTTGGCCTCGGCCCGTGTCATCTTTTCCAGCGTGCCGGTGAACACCACCGTTTTGCCCGCCACGGGGCTGCCGGATGTGTCGGGTTGCGTGGCCTCTTCCACGGTCAAGTGCGCGGTCAGCCGATCAATGCTTTTACGCTCGTGCTCTTGCGCGAAGGCGGTGACCAGGGCGCGGGCCATGACCTCGCCCACCCCGTCGATGCCCAGCAGACGCTCCCATTCCGGGCCGGCGCAGTCTTTCGCGCCGTCCATTGCCTTGATGAACTCGTCCCACGACCCATAGAACCGCGCCAGCAGGTTGCTGGCCTGCTCGCCCACATGGCGGATGCCAAGCGCGAACAGCAGCCGGCCAAAGGGGATCCGGCGCTTGTCGTCGATGGCGCGGAACAGGTTGGTGGCCGATTTCTCGCCCCAGCCCTCGCGGTTTTTCAGCTGTTGCAGGCCGGTGCCATAGCGTTCTTCCAACGTGAAGATGTCGGCCGGCTCCTTGATCCAGCCGTCGCGGTAGAATTGTTCGACCTGCTTGGCGCCCAGCCCCTCGATGTCAAAGGCCGCGCGACTGACGAAATGTTTCAGCTTTTCCACCGCCTGCGCCGGGCAGATCAGCCCGCCGGTGCAGCGGCGCACCGCGTCGCCCTCTTCGCGGATGGCGTCGGACCCGCATTCGGGGCATTCGGTTGGAAAATCATAAGGTTGCGCATCGTCGGGGCGTTTCGAAAGATCCACATCCGCGATCTTCGGAATCACGTCGCCCGCGCGATAAACCTGCACCCAGTCGCCCACGCGAATATCCTTGCCGTCGCGGATTTCCCGGCCCTTGGCGTCGCGGCCGGCGATGTAATCCTCGTTATGAAGCGTGGCATTGCTGACCACGACACCGCCCACGGTCACAGGCGTCAGCCGCGCCACAGGGCTTAGCGCGCCGGTGCGGCCCACCTGGATGTCGATCGCCTCGAGCCGGGTCCAGGCCAGTTCGGCGGGAAATTTATGCGCGATGGCCCAACGCGGCGTGGTCGAGCGAAATCCCAACCGCCCCTGATAGGACAGGTCATCGACCTTGTAGACGACGCCATCGATGTCATAGCCCAGCGTGGCGCGCTGCTGTTCGATCTGCGCGTAATGGGCCAGCAGGTCGTCCAGCCCATCGCAGCGCTCGGTCAGCGGGTTGGTCGAGAACCCCAGCGCCGACAGCCTTGCAATCGCGCCCATCTGCGTGTCGGCCAGTGGCTCGGACAGCTCGCCCCAGCTATAGGCGAAAAAGCGCAAAGGGCGCGCACGGGTGATTTCCGGATCAAGCTGGCGCAGCGACCCGGCAGCGGCGTTGCGCGGGTTGGCAAAGGTCTTGCCGCCGCGCTCGGCCTGGCGCGCATTCAGGGCCTCGAAATCCGCATGGCTCATATAGACTTCGCCGCGCACCTCCAGCACGTCGGGCGCCCCGGTCAGGCTGTGGGGAATATCGTCGATGGTGCGCGCGTTTTCGGTAACGTTTTCGCCCACGGCCCCGTCGCCCCGCGTTGCCGCGCTGACGAGCCGCCCCTTCTCATATCGCAGCGACAGGCTCAGCCCGTCGATCTTGGGCTCGGCGGTGTAGGCCAGCGGCGCGTCGGTGCCAAGGCCAAGATACTTGCGAATCGCCCGGTCGAACTCGGCCACGTCCTCGGCGTCGAAGGCGTTGCCAAGGCTCATCATCCGCACCGTGTGGGTGATCTTGCCGAACCCTTCGGCCGGGGCCGCGCCGACCTGTTCGCTGGGACTGTCGTCGCGTTTAAGGTCGGGAAAGCGCGCTTCGATCGCCAGGTTGCGCGCTTTCAGCCTGTCATATTCGGCGTCCGAGATTTCGGGCGCATCATCCTGGTGATAGGCCGTGTTGGCCTGCATCAAGAGCCGGGCCAGCCGCGCCAGTTCCTGCGCAGCCTGGTCGCGTGTCAGTTGGTCAACCTCGATCTCTCTTGTCATGACTGCGCCCCTATCACCGCTTCGCAGAAGTGATAGGGGCGCGTCCGGTCAAGGTCCAGTCCGTGAGTGGTTCGTCCTTGCCTCAGGCGCCTACGGCCAGCGCCTGGCTGTCGTCGGCCGGATCGGCCGCGGGCTGTGGGTCGCGCAGAACATAGCCGCGGCCCCAGACCGTTTCGATATAGCTGTCGCCGCCAGTGGCTTGGCTAAGCTTCTTGCGCAGCTTGCAGATGAACACGTCGATGATCTTCAACTCGGGCTCGTCCATGCCGCCGTAAAGATGGTTCAAGAACATCTCTTTGGTCAGCGTCGTGCCCTTGCGCAAACTCAGCAGTTCCAGCATCTGGTATTCCTTGCCGGTCAGGTGAACGGTCTGGCCGTCCACATCCACGGTCTTGGCATCCAGGTTCACATTTACCTTGCCGGTACGGATCACCGATTGCGAATGCCCTTTCGAGCGGCGGATGATTGCGTGAATGCGCGCCACCAGTTCGTCGCGATGGAAGGGCTTGGTCAGGTAATCGTCGGCGCCGAAACCGAACCCCTTAAGCTTGCTGTCGGTATCGTCCGCGCCGCTCAGGATCAGGATCGGGGTTTCGATCCGGGCCATGCGCAGCTGGCGCAGCACCTCGTGCCCGGTCATGTCGGGCAGGCCCAGGTCCAGCAGGATCAGGTCATAGTCATATAGCTTGGCCAGATCGATCCCCTCTTCGCCCAGGTCGGTCGTATAGACGTTCAGGTTGGCATGGGTCAGCATCAGCTCGATGCTTTTCGAGGTCGTGGGATCGTCTTCCACCAGCAGCACGCGCATATTCAGTCTCTCCGTTTCATTGGGATCAGCTCCGATTGGAATCAAACGTGAACAAAAATAGTTAACCGCAAGTTACCGATGAGAGATCATTAGCGCACTCAATCTACGGTTGTCGATATTTTTGTATCGCGGTCGCTTTCAACGCGTCGAATCCATGCGTGCTGATGGCGCGCAGCCATTCGTCGAACTCTTCATTGCTCAGCGCATAGCGTTCCAGCGCCGCCTCGCGGCTGATAAGCCCGGACAAAACCCCACGCACCACCGCCAGCTTGCGGCTTGCCACCCAACGCTTGGTATCCGCCGGCGGCAGGTCGGCGCGTGTCATCACGGTTCCGTCAGGCAATGTCACGGCTCTTGGGCCGTCCACCTTTTTCAGATACATGCCGATCACCCTTGTTTGTGTCTGCGGGCAGACTGGCGCGACGCGCTTAATGAGGGATGAAACCGGGGCTTGAGAGTGCTTAGGATTTTCCTATATTCTCGCCGACTTCTGACACGCGCGACCGAAGGGAGGCCATCATGGCCCTCGATACAGACACACCGCTGAACTCGCTTGGTTTCGCCAAGCCGCCCTCGGAAACCCGGGTGGTGGTGGCGATGTCGGGCGGCGTGGATTCGTCCGTGGTTGCGGCCCAGCTGGCTGAAGAAGGCTATGACGTGGTAGGCGTCACCCTGCAGCTTTACGATCACGGCGCGGCGCTGGCCAAGAAAGGCGCCTGTTGCGCAGGGATAGATATCCACGATGCCCGCCGCGTGGCCGAGGAAATGGGCTTTCCGCATTACGTGCTGGATTACGAGAACATCTTCAAGGACGCGGTGATCGACGAATTCGCCGACAGCTATCTTGCCGGCGCGACGCCTGTGCCCTGCATCCGCTGCAACGAACGGGTCAAGTTCAAGGACCTGCTGGAAACCGCGCGCGATCTCGAGGCCGATTGCATGGCGACAGGCCACTATATTCAGCGCAAGATGGGCGCGCGCGGCCCCGAGCTGCATTGCGCCGCGGATGCCAACCGAGATCAAAGCTATTTCCTGTTCTCGACCACGCCGGAACAGCTGGATTACCTGCGCTTTCCGCTGGGGCACCTGCCGTCCAAGGACGCGACCCGCGAACTGGCGGCGAAATACGGGCTGGCCGTCGCTGACAAACCCGACAGCCAGGACATCTGTTTCGTGCCGAATGGCAATTACGCCAGCGTCATCGAAAAGCTGCGCCCCGGCGCGGCCGAACCGGGGCAGATCGTGCATGTCGATGGCCGCGTTCTGGGCAGCCATGATGGCGTCATCCATTACACCATCGGGCAGCGCCGCGGCCTTGGCATCGGCGGCCTATCCGAGCCGCTTTACGTGGTCAAGCTGGACGTGGACGCCAAGCAGGTTGTCGTCGGACCCAAGGAATTGCTGGCAACCCGCATCGTGCCCGTGCGCGAAATCAACTGGCTGGGCGATGCGCCCTTCGACAGCCGCGAGGAATGGCATGTATCGGTCAAGGTCCGCTCGACCCGCCCCCCGCGCGAGGCGATCATCCGCCCGATTTCGGCCACGACCGCCAATGTCGAATTGCTGACGCCCGAAGAGGGCGTGAGCCCCGGGCAGGCCTGCGTCTTTTACGAAACCGGTGGCAGCCGCATCCTGGGCGGCGGCTGGATCTGGAAAGGCTGAGCGGCGCGGATCAGAGTTTTCCAGAAAAACTCTGATAAAAACGCGTGATTCACGCGTTTTGCACCCGGCCGCGACGGTTGATCAGCACCAGCCCGATGGCCACCAGCACCAGGGCGGCAACGGTGTTCCACCCAACCTCTTCGCCCAAAAGCGCCCAGCCGAAAAACACGCTGAGTACAGGCGACAAAAAGCTGAAGCTCGCCACGCCCGAGGCCGGGTAGCGCGCCATCAGGAAAAACCAGAACATATAGCCAAGGCTGGCCACCAAAACGACCTGGTAGGCCAGCGCCCATAGGTGCACCGGCTGGGGGTCGCGCAGGAAGGGGCCAAAAAAGAACGCCGCCGCGATCAGCATCACGGACGACACGATTAGTTGCCACATTAGCTGCATTTCGGGGCGCTGTTCCGATACCGGCGTCAGCCGAACGGTTAATGCGATGCCCGCCCATCCCGCCGCCGCCGCCAGCGCCGCGACGTCGCCCAGAACGCTGGCCTCGCCGCCCTTGCGGACCGAAAGCACCAGCGCGACACCCGTCATCGCCAGCACCAGCCCCGCCGTGCGCCGCCATGTCAGCCGCTCGCCCGGCAGCACGAAATGCGCGACGGCCGCCAGCATCATGGGCATCGTGTAAAACAGGATCGAGGCGCGCGACACGGTGGTGTTGTCCAGCGCCCAGAACAGGCAGACGAATTCAAACCCGAATAACGCACCCAACAGAATGCCCGAGGCCCAGTAGCGGCGGTCGAAATCCACCCGCACCCCGCGCAGCCACATCCAGATCAGCAACACCCCCAGCGCCCCGACCGAGCGCAACCCGGCCATGAATACCGGCTGAAAGCCACCAGTGCCGACCTTGATCACCACCTGGTTGAAGGCCAGCAGGCAGGCAAACCCCACCAGAGACACAACTCCGAACAGGTCGATATGATCCTTGCGCTCCATCGCGGGCAGTCAGAGGGCAAAGCCCGCCCGCCGTCAAGCAGCCTTACCGCTTGAAGCGGCTGAAAAACCGCGGGTTTCGGGCGACGAAATCATCGATGATGCGCCCCAGCCCGCCCTTGGATTGCCATTTCAGATAGGCCCAGCCCGACCCCGCCCC
>JAASTF010000015.1 GCA_021767525.1 Paracoccaceae bacterium | reverse complement strand
TGCTGCCCTCGCCGCAGGTGCTGGCGATCGAGCCGGAAAACCAGACCGGCTGGCTGTTGGACGAGGTCGCCGCCAGCGTCGAGATGCCGCCGATGAACTCGATCCGGCTGCGCGGGGGCGTGCCTCAGCGCGTTCACATGGTCGATCGCAGTTTCCGCGAAGAAACCACCGGGGTTTTCGAAACGGTCTGGGCCTTCCCGCCCGGCGAATACGAGCTGGTGCTGACCACCTACGGCGCGCAGATTTCGACCTGCGTGCCGTTCCGGGTGCGCGGCCCGGTCGACCGGCTGTCGCTGGTGCCCGTGCGGCTGGAGGCCGAACCCGACAGCCTGACCCCGCTGGCGGGCGCGCCGCAGGAAATCGCCTTTCGCGTCACCGATGACGACGGCGCGCCGGTGCATATCCCGCAGATGACGTTGCTGGTGCCCTCGATGGTGTCGGGATGGGCGACGCAGCTGGTGGCGCGGGCGGATTCAGATGGTGTTTTGCGCACCACGGCGACCTTGCCCCATGCCGGGCCTTATGCCGTGCAGCCGATGGGATTGCCCGCGCCGTTCGCCCTGAAATCGGCACTTGTCATCAAGGCCCGCCCGCAAGAGGAGAGCACGCCATGATCCCCGCCCTGAAACCCGCCGCGCTGGCACTGGCCCTGCTGGGCGGGGCTGGCATCGCGGGCTATGCCGCGATCGGGGCCGCAACGGGCCCTGCTGGTCCGCAGGTCGCCAATTTCGCCCCCGAACGCCTGAGCGTGCCGCGCGTGACGATGATCGACCACGAGGCCCGCGCCCACGATTTTCACGGTCCGCTGACGCAAGGGCAGCTTTTGGTCATCAACTTCAGCTACACAACCTGCGAGTCGATCTGCCCCATCGGCAATGCCGTGCTGGCGGATCTGGATGCGCTGTTGCCCAGTGATGCGAATGTGCGGCTGATGTCGATCACCATCGATCCGGGCCGCGACACGCCCGCGCGGATGCGCGACGCGGCCCAGGAATTCGGCGCCAGCGACCGCTGGTCGTGGCTGACCGGGGCGCCCTCGGATATCGGGCGGCTGTTGCGGGCCTTCGATGCCGACGTGGCGAATATCGAACTGCACGATCCGATCTTTCTGGTGGGCGACCTGGAAACCGGGCGGTTTTACCGCTCGCTGTCCTTCCCCGACGCCGCCGAACTGGCGGCGCTGGTGCACAGCCTGCGCTCGTGACCGGGGGCTTGGGCAGGCGGTTCGCGGCGCTGGGCCTGCTTTTCGCGGCCTGGCTGTCCGCGTTTGCACAGCCGCTGGCGGCCGACCCGGTGGCGTTGGGCCGGGCGCTGTTCACCGGGCGGATTGACGGGCAGAATGCCGGGCGCGGCGCGCGCCAGCTGGCGCGGTTCGCCTGTCACAGCTGCCATGGGCGCGATGCGCTGGGCGGGGTCGAGGGCGATGTGCCCCCGATCGACGCGCGGTTCCTGATGCGTCCGACCCAGACGCGGCCAGCCTATGGCGAGGCGGCATTCATCCGCGCCATCACGCAAGGGGTCGATGCCGGCGACCGTGCGCTCAGCCGGTTGATGCCGCGCTACGACCTGACCGACGATCAGGCGCGCGCGCTTTTCGCCTATCTGCAACAGGTCGGCACCGAGCAGCGCCGGGGCGTGGCCCCGCGCGCGGTGCAGATCGGCCTGCCGGCCGTGCCCGGTCAGCCGGATCTGCATGGCGATCTTCTGGCCGCGATCGAAACTGGGCTGTCTCAGGCGCTGGGTGGCCCCGCGGCTTATGGCCGAAAGGTGCGCATCGTGCCGATCGCGCGCGGGGATGCGGCGGCCGCGGCAGGGATGCTGGCGGTGATCAGCCCGCTGGCGGCGGATGTTGCGGCTTACACCGGCCGGGGCATTCCCGTTCTGTTTCCGCTGGGCGCCCTGGCGGGGGACGAAGACCCCAGCATCGTGCGCGCCGCCACGCCCGACAGGCAAAGCCAGCGCCGGGCGCTGGCCCGCCACCTTGTCGAAACGGGCGCGGCACAGGTCACGATCGAGCCGGGCCAGGGCGACGGGGCCCGGGCGCTGGCCCGCGACCTGCGGATGGAGCGCCCCGATGCGCCGCCGGATGTCATTCTGGGCGCGGCAGGTGCCGCCGCGCGCGACGGCGACCTGGTGCTGTTACCGGGCGGGGCGCTGCCGGAGGAGGGCTGGCGCGGCCGGGTGATCCTGCCGTTCAGCCTGCTGCGCGACGGTGGTCTGCCGCCGGGCGCGCGGGGCGAGGTGATCGCGATGATCGAAACGCCCTGGATCGTCACCCGCGCCATCGAAACGCGCACGCACCCGGTGCTGGTGCATGGCCGCCGCGCCGGTGTTGCGCTGGGCGAGGCGCTGAAGGTCGCCGGCCGCGACGTGACGCGCGCGGGCCTGTTGGCCGCGCTGGACGATAGCGTTCTGCAAGAGCTGGGCCTGGATTACGAGGCGCATCGCCTGTCGGGCACTGCCCGGGTCGATTTCGTGCCCTTGTCGGGCGGCGGGCAGTAATCCGCAGCGGCCCAAGGCCCGTCAGCGCGCGCGCAGCCGGTCTGCGATGATCTGGCCGTCTTGCCCGACACGGGCGCGCAGTTCGGCCCGCGTGCCGATAGCGGGGCGGTCGTCGATCCGGGTGTCCGGGGTCAGGCGGAAGGGCGCGCCGTCGATTTCCGCCGGGCCGGTCATGGTGCCGCGGAACCGCACCCGCCCGCCGACCGGCACCGGCGCCGGGACGCCATCGGCATCCATCGCGCCGCCATCGATCCACGCCCGCAGCAGCGCGACCTGCCCATCGGTCAGCCAGGGTGGTCCGTTGAAGGGCATCCTGGGCTCCGAAAGGCCCTCGACCCGGCGGATCAGTTCCGAGGCTTGCGCATTGCCGGGGATCACCGCAACCCGGTCGCCGCCCGCCAGGATCGCCTTCAGGCTGTTCAGGCGCAGCCCCTCGGGCGGGGCGCCCATCTTGGAATTATCGGAATGGCACAGGATGCAGGCGCGGGCGAAGATGCCGGCCACCTCGTCATAGGTTATGCGCCCATCCGCCATCGGATCGGGCGGCGGCTCGGGCGCTCTGGGCGCGGCAGGTTCGGCCGGGCCTGGCGCGCCTGCGGCGATCCAGTCGCGCAGCAGCGCGATTTCGTCCGCCGCCAGGAAAGGCGGGCCATCCAGCGGCATCTGCGGCTCGGCCCGGCCTTCGACGCGCATGACCAGCGCGCTGCCCGCCACGTCGCCCGTGTCCAGCACCGGCCCGTTGTCCGACCCGGCCATGACGCCCTCATGGCTGTCGAGGCGCAGCCCGAGCGGCGCGAATTCCCCGGAATGGCAGGCCGTGCAGCGATCCTGGAACAGCGCCTCGACCGCGGACCAATCGGCGGCCTGCGAGGGGCCGCACATCGCGATCAGGGCTGGAAGGGCAAAACGCAGGTTCATGGCCCAAGGATACACCCGGCGCGCGATGCGACAAAGCCTCTTTGAACGCAAGGTGGCGGGGGTTGCGGTTTTCGGCCAAACCCTGGCGCGGTATCCCATCGGCCGGCCATGCCGACCCGGTGGCACGCCACCGCCAGGCTGAGGGCGCGTACAAATAAACGTGGCCGTACAGCTCACATTCCGATCACACTTGCCTTGGCTCAGGTTATCGACGCAACCCCCGAGGGCCAAATGCTTATTCTCACCAATGCCAGCGGGAACCAGTTGACCGAGCACCGGGCATCCGAGGGCTTGCGGCAGTGGAGAGACAAGGCTGGTCTTAGTGGAAATTTGCGTTTGCAGGATTGCAGAGGTACGGCGGCAACGCGCTTTTTGAACGCGGGATTAAGCCTGTCGCAAATCGCCAGCCACATGGGGTGGTCACTAAGGCATGCCGCAAATGTAATTGAGCATTATGCACGGGTGTCACCGAATGAAACCGATTCCGTTCTGGAGAAGCGGGCAAAGGCAAAAAGGGGGGGCTTCGTGAACAAAACTGTAAACGCCACTGTAATCGGCGCGATGCGCGCAATCAGTCCTTCTGTCTAAGTCATTGAAAAGATTTGGAGGCGAGTACCGGAATCGAACCGGTGTACACGGATTTGCAATCCGCTGCGTCACCACTCCGCCAACTCGCCAGCCGTGGTGCTGATCGGTCAGGTATCGGATTGTCGGGGGCCATGCAAGGGCTTTGGCGGCCGGTGCCGACGATTGCGCGCGCTTGGCCGTTGCCGCCAGTGCCGCGATGTGACAAAACGAAAGGCGATAACTGAACGAACAGGTTTAGCCAGATGACCGATTTCGCCTCTCGTCGCACCGTCATGGTCGATACCCAGGTGCGCCCCAACGATGTGACCAAGTTCAACGTGATCGACGCGATGCTTGCCGTGCCGCGCGAGGATTTCGTGCCCACCGACAAGCGCGAGGCGGCCTATGTCGGCGAGAATATCGACCTGGGCCGGGGCCGCGTGGTGTTCGAGCCGCGCACGCTGGCCAAGATGTTGGATACGCTGGATATTCAGCCCGACGAGCTGGTGTTGGATATCGGCACCGCGCTGGGCTATTCCGCGGCGGTCCTGTCGCGGCTGGCCGAGGCGGTTGTCGCCGTCGAAGAGGACGAGACGATGGCCCGAGAGGCGCAGACCGCGCTGACCGAGGCCGAGGCCGACAACGTGATCGTGCACCAGGGCCCGCTGACCGAAGGCGCGCCGCAGCACGGGCCCTATGACGTGATCCTGCTGCAAGGCGCCGTGGCGCATCTGCCCGAGGCGATCACCGACCAGCTGAAGGATGGCGGGCGCATCATCTGCCTGTTCAACGAGGGGGCGTTGGGCGTCGTGCGCATCGGCTACAAGGTGGACGGTGCGGTGTCGTGGCGTCATGCCTTCAATGCGGGCGCGCCGGTTCTGCCGGGCTTCGAGGCCCACAGCGCCTTTACCCTGTAATCGTGCAATCGCCCGTCAGCGGCAAGGAGCCCCACGTGAGTCTTTATTCCAGAATCAGAACCGGGGTGCTGGCCGGCGCGGCCGCCTTGACCATGATGGCAGGGGCGGCGCAGGCCGACAGCCTGGCCGATGCGCTGGCCGATGCCTATCGCAACAGCGGGCTGCTCGAACAGAACCGCGCCGTGCTGCGCGCCGCCGACGAAGACGTGGCCATCGCGATGTCGAACCTGCGGCCCGTGGTGCGCTGGTTGGCCGATATCACGCGCGAATTCGGCGACAGCCAGACCTCGGGGCTGGTGCGCCAAAGCGAGCGCACAACCGTCACGGTGGCGCTGAATGCGGAATGGGTGTTCTGGGATGGCGGGCGGACGCGCTATCAGGTCGACATCGCGAAAGAGACGGTTCTGGCCACGCGCCAGGCGTTGATCTCGGTCGAGCAGGCCATCCTTCAACGGGCCGTCAACGCCTTCATGGATGTGCGCAGCTTTTATGAAATCGTGCAGTTGCGGCGGAACAACATCCGCGTGATCTCGGAAGAGTTGCGCGCCGCGCGCGACAGGTTCGAGGTGGGCGAGGTCACCCGCACCGATGTCGCGCTGGCCCAGGCCCGGCTTGCCGAGGCGCGCAGCAACCTGGCGCAGGCCGAGGGCGATCTGGCCATCGCGATCGAGGATTTCCGCGCCTATGTGGGCCGCGCGCCCGGCAACCTGACGCCGCCGCCCGCGATGCGGATGCCGGCGCGCTCGGTCGATGCGGCCAAGGCCGTGGCCATGCGCCAGCATCCCGATATTCGCGCGGTCCAGTTCGAGGTGACGGCCGCCGATCTGGGCGTGCTGCTGGCCCGCGCGGCCACCGCGCCCGAGGTGTCGCTGAACGGCCGGTTGAACCTGACCGAGGATTTCGACAACGGCAATTACGTGCGCGGCGGGTCCATCGGCGTGGAAACCGGCAGCACGCTTTACCAGGGCGGGCAGCTGATGGCCCGAACCCGCAAGGCGATCGCCCAGCGTGACGCCAAGCGCGGCGAGCTGCTGGAAACCCAACGGATCGTGGCGCAGAATGTCGGCACCGCCTATGCCCGCGTGCAGGTTGCGCAGGCGGCGTTGAGGGCGGTCGATGAACAGATCCGTGCCGCGCGCGTGGCCTTTCGCGGTGTGCGCGAAGAGGCAACGCTGGGCGCGCGCACCACGTTGGACGTGCTGAATGCCGAACAGGACCTGCTGGATGCGCAGGCCAGCCGGATCACCGCCGCCTCGAACGAGTACAAGGCCTATTATGCGCTGCTGGCGGCAATGGGGCTTTTGACGGTCGATCAACTGAACCTGAACGTGCCGCAATACGACCCCACCGCCTATTACAATCTGGTCAAGGATGCCCCCAGCGCGATCAGCAAACAGGGCCGTCAGTTGGAGCGGGTGCTGGAAAGCCTGGGGAAACAGTAAATTTCTCAGCATCTGTTGTGCGATAGCTGTGCTGGCGGTAAACTTGGGGTCAGAGCAGTAATGGTGGCACAGGCATGTCAGATCCCTTGAAAAGCACGAATATCGAAGACGTTTTGTCGTCGATTCGCCGGCTGGTTTCGGAAGAGTCGCGGGATAAGGCGACACGCCGCCAGACCACCGATTCAGACAAATTGTTGCTAACTCCGGCACAGCGCGTTTCCGAACGCGCCCAGGCTTCGGTTCCGCCCGAGCCCACGCAAGAGCCGGCCGAAGATGGTTTCGACTTCCACTCGATCCGCGATGCCGAACCGCCGCAAGATGGCGACACGGCCGACGCGCCCCAGGCCGAAATGCCCGAGGAAACGCCCGAGGACGTGGTAAGCGAAACGCCCGAGGTGACGGACGCGCAGCCGGACGAAAGCATCGACAGCGCCGGTCCGGGCCCGGACGACGAAACCGACGCGACCGACGCGGCGCAGGCACCGCTGATCCTGGACAGCCCGGCAGACGATGCGCCGATCGCGCTGGACGTGGCGCCCGAACCCACGGACGAGCCCGCGCTGGTGGAACCTTTCGTTGCGCAGGCCGAACACCGCACCGATGACGAGGCGGGCGATCTTGCGCAACAGGATACGCCGCCCGGCATGGCCGACATGCCCGAGCACGAGGCGCCGCAAGCGGATGCCGGCGCCGCGCCCGATCTGGACGACACGGAATTCCACCCCCTGGAGGACCGGCCCGAGGCTGAGGAAATCGCCGATCCTCAAGACAGCCCCGACGCGCTTAAATGGGAAGACGACGGTAACGAGGCCCCCCAAGACCCCGCACCGGATACCGTGAATGCGGATGCGGCGGTGTGGTCGGGCACGCTTTATGCGGCGGCGCGCGCGCATGGCGAAGACCCCGTGCAACAGGATGCCAGGTCGGACGAAACGGATCAGGCCGCCCAGGCCGAAGACCCAACGCCCCAACCCCAACCGACACAGCAAAGCCCAGCGTCCGAGGCCGAGCCGTTCGATTTTCTGGCAGAGGACGACACGCTGATCGACGAAGACGCGCTGCGCGAGCTGGTGGCCGAAATCGTGCGCGAAGAGTTGCAGGGCGCGCTTGGCGAACGCATCACGCGCAACGTGCGCAAACTGGTGCGCCGCGAAATCCATCGCGCGCTGTCCGCGCAGGACTTCGATTGACGCGGGCCCGCGCGGCCTAACGCAGCGGCGCGGCCAGGCGCAGCAGCGCATCCACGTTCAGATGCATCTCAAGATGGTCGGCCAGCGCGTCCAACGTTTGCTCGATGCTTTCTTCAAAGGCCAGGTCCGACCGGCCCCCGATCCGCGCCAGAAAAGCGGCGCGGAACGCGTCATCCGAAAACAGCCCGTGCATGTAGCTGCCCAGGATGCGGCCGGCGCGGTCGGCGGCGCCTTGCAGCGCGCCTGCGCGGTCGCGCAGCCAGCCCCGCGCCCGATCGGGGCCGGTGGTCTGGCCCATGTGGATTTCGTATCCCGTCACATGATCGCCGGTCGGCAGATAGGTCGCCGTGGCCAGGGCCAGCTGTTTTTCCGGGGTCAGCCGCGTTTCGACATCCAGATATCCCAGCCCCGTGACCGCGCCAGGCGGCCCCTCGACCCCGTCTGGGTCCACGATCCTGCGCCCCAGCATCTGGTAGCCACCGCACAGGCCCAGCACATGCCCACCCCGGCGGATATGCGCGGCCAGGTCGGTATCCCAGCCGGCCGCGCGAAACGCGGCCAGGTCCTCAATCGTCGCTTTCGAGCCGGGCAGGATCACCAGTGCCGCATCGCCCGGCAGCGCCTCGCCGGGGCCGACCAGGCGCAGATCGACGCCGGGTTCGGCGGCCAGCGGATCAAGATCGTCGAAATTCGCGATGCGGGGCAGGCGGGGCACGGCCACCTTGATCCCGTCTCCGGTGCGCGGCGCCAGATCCAGCACGTCCTCGGCGGGCAGGCGCCAGGCCTGGTCGAACCACGGCACCACGCCAAACCCGGGCCATCCGGTCATGCGTTCGATCACCGGCAAGCCGTCGTCGAACAGGCGCGGATCACCGCGAAAGCGATTGATAGCAAAGCCGCGGATCATCGCGCGATCCTGCGGGTCCAGCACCGTATGGGTGCCGACGACCTGCGCGATCACGCCGCCCCGGTCGATATCGCCCACCAGCAGCACAGGCACACCGGCGGCGCGGGCAAAGCCCATATTGGCGATATCGCGGGCGCGCAGGTTCACTTCGGCAGGGCTGCCGGCCCCCTCGACCAGCACCAGGTCGGCCTGCGCGGACAGCCGGGTGAAACTCTCCAGCACGGCGGGCAGCAGCCGGTCGCGCAGCGCGCCGTAATCGGCGGCCTCGGACCGGGTGACGCGGCGCCCCTGCACGACCACCTGGGCGCCGGTTTCGGTTTCGGGCTTCAGCAGCACCGGGTTCATGTCGGTATGCGGCGCGATGCCCGCGGCGCGCGCCTGCAACGCCTGCGCCCGGCCGATTTCGCCGCCATCCTGCGTCACGGCGGCGTTGTTCGACATGTTTTGCGGCTTGAATGGTCGCACGACCAACCCGCGCCGCAGCGCCGCGCGCGCCAAGCCGGCGACCAACAGGGATTTGCCCACGTTCGATCCGGTGCCCTGGATCATCAAGGCACGCGTCATGGGGCCAGCCCCTTACCCGTTGGGACAAAAAGAAAAAGCGCGCCATTGCGGCACGCTTTTCCCTGAACCATGTGCATATGTCGTTTCAGGCTGCTTCGGCCTGTTGCGCGGCGTTACGACGCTCGCTTTCCTCCCGCGACAGCGCGACCGAGGTGCGCACACCACGGGACACGAATTCCATAAGGCCCTGAACCACCCGTTCATTCGGGTCGATGCCGGCGCAGCTCAGCACCTCGCGCCCATCGCGCGAGCGGGCCCAGCGGGCGATCTGTTCCGGGCCGTTGCCGTATTTCTTGTCGTCGGCGATGGCGTCATCCAACGCAGCCAACACAACGGCTGCAAACAGTTTGCGAGCACGGTTCCCCTGTTCATTGTTGAAAGCCGTGCCGTCAACGAAATCTTTCATGTTTCGTCCTTATTTTATTGCTCTTGCAATTCTGGCGTGGCGTCCCTTGTGACAGATCACGCACGATTCGGATAGGCCGATAATGCATGGCAGCTATGCATCTGGCGCAAGTTTTCTACACATGCAGCACGATATTTCGTCGTCTTGTCAGCAGGTGCACCGCCAGATATAGGTGGCGCCAGTTTTCCTTCAACCTTTCGTCAAGGTTTTGACACATGCCCAAGATCAACGGAAATGAAATTCGCCCCGGCAACGTGCTGGAGCATGACGGCGGCCTTTGGGTGGCCGTGAAGGTCGATCACGTCAAGCCCGGCAAAGGCGGTGCTTTTGCCCAGGTCGAGATGAAAAACCTGCGCAACGGGTCCAAGCTGAACGAACGGTTCCGCAGCGCCGACAAGGTCGAGCGTGTGCGGCTTGAACAGAAAGACATGCAGTTTCTGTACGAAGATGCCGGTCAGCTGATTTTCATGGATACCGAAACCTATGACCAGGTGCAGCTGGACGCAGAAATCCTGGGCGAGCGTCGCCCGTTCCTGCAAGACGGCATGACCATCGTGGTCGAGTTTCATGAATCCGAGGCGCTGAACGCCACGCTGCCGCAAAAGGTCACCTGCACGGTCGAAGAGACCGAGCCGGTGGTCAAGGGCCAGACGGCGGCCAACAGCTTCAAGCCCGCGGTGCTGGATAACGGCGTGCGCGTGACCGTGCCGCCCTTCGTGGGCCCAGGCGAAGCGATCGTCGTGAACACCGAAACCATGGAATATGCCGAGCGCGCCTGACCTCGGGGCCCGCGCGCAAACACCCCCGTAACCAGCCGGGGGCGAGATCGCAGACATCATCAAGGCCTCCGGCACCCGCCAGGAGGCCTTTTTGATGATCGACACTGCCACCGACACCGATATTCCCGCGCTGGCCGATATGCTGCACGGGTGGAATGCCCTTCATGCCGCGCATCTGCCGCACCGGTTTCACACCGATGCGGACAGGGCGGCGCTGGCCGGCCATCTGCGGCTGGCCCTTGGTCAGGGGGCGCGGGCGCTGCTCTACCGGTTGCAAGGGGTGCCGCGCGGCTACCTGTTGTGGCGCTGGCACGGCGCGGGCGACGCGGAGCTGGCGCATCCCGCGCGGTTGGCCCGGTTGGAGCATATCTATGTCGAGCCGAATTTACGCCGTCACGGCATGGGCCGCCGCCTGGTCGCGCGGTTCGAAGCCGATATCGTGCGCGCCGGGGCCGAGGGCTGGATCAGCCCGGTGCACGGGTTCAACGCCGCCTCGGCGGCGCTGATGCGCGGGGCGGGGGCGGATTTGGCGGTCAAGCTGTTCGAAAAGCGGTTTCAAACCCCGCAAGCATCCAGCAACCCGGCCACCATGTCGCGATAGCCGCCGCCGAACAGGCGCAGATGCACCAGTGCGGGCCAAAGCGTATAGACCGGCCGCCGCGCCTGCCAGCCATCGGGCAGGGGGCCGTAAGCGTCGGCAAAGCCGGGACCGGGCTGGCCGAAAAGGTGCAACATGGCCAGGTCGACCTCCGGGTCGCCGTAGTAACAGGCCGGGTCGATCAGCCAGGCGCGCGGCCCGGAAAACAGCACGTTGCCCGCCCACAGATCGCCATGCAGCAAGGCGGCGGGCGGCGCGGCGGGCAGCAGGTCGGGCAGGCAGGCCGCCAGCGCCTCGACCCGCTTTGCCAGCGCGGCGTCAGTTGGGGCCAAGGCCAGCAGCCGGTTTTCCGCCCAAAAGGTCGGCCAGTCGTCCTGCGGGGCGTTGCGGATCGGGGCGGTGCCAAAGGCATACGCCTCGGACCAGCCATAGCTGTCGCCGGTCTGCCCGTGCAGCGCGCGCAATGCCTGGCCCAGATCGGCCCAGGCGTCTGGCGCGGGGCGGGTTTCCTTTAACCAGTCCAGCGCCAGCAGATCGCCCGCCTGCGCCAGCACGCGCGGCACCGGCGCGCGGGCCTGCGCCATTGCCGCCAGCATCCGCCCCTCGACCGCCACCAAGGGCCCGCGTTTCACGGCCACGCGGTCGCCATCAGCCAGCGTGACCGCGAAAACCGCGCTCAGATCGCCGCCATGCAGGGGGTGCATATCCGCAACCGGCTGGCCCAGCAGCGCGGCCATATCGGCGGGGTCGCTCACAGCGGCGACAGGGTGGCCCCGTCTGCCTGCATGTCGCGGCCCATGCGGTCGAACCGCAGATAGGCGATGGCCCGGCCGCCCGACTGGGTATAAAGCGTGCCCGCCGGCTTTCCGGCGGCCGTGATGGGCGTGCCCACGGGCGCCGCGCCATCTATGGCAACGGTCACCAGCCCCTTTTTCAGCTGGGTCTTGTGCTTCATCCGGGCCGTCACCTCTTGGCCGACATAGCAGCCTTTCTTGAAATCGACGCCGTTCAGCCGATCGAACCCCGATTCCAGGATATAGCTGTCGGGTGTCAGTTCGATTCCCGCCTCGGGGATGCAATGGGCCACGCGGATCGCATCGAAATCGGAGCCGTCATCGCCCGCCCTGTCGCCATAAAGCCGCCAGCCCAGATCGGGGTGGCGCGGGTCGGCCAGCGCACCGTCGGGGGCGGGGCCGGTGCCGCGATAGACCTGCAGATCGGTTTCCGCGATCTCGACATCGGCGCGCAACTTGTACATCGTCAGCCGCGGGATCAGCGTGGCGGCCACGTCTGCATCGACGTCCAGCAACACCCCATCATCCGAGGGCACCAGCAGGAAATCGGCCATGTACTTGCCCTGCGGGGTCAGCATCGCGGCATAGACCGCGCCCTGATCCAGCCGGGACACGTCATTGGTGACCAACCCCTGCAGAAAGTCGTGCGTGTCGGCGCCGGTGATGCGGTAGATCTTGCGCGTCATTTCGATCTCCTTGTCGCTTGCGCCGGATATAGGCCCGTGGCCCCGCGACGCAACCGGGCTAGCGGCTGAAAATCCGCGCCCACAGCCCGCGCTTTTCGCCCCGGGCGGTGGGTTTGTTGGGCACGGTGCGGGCGGCGCGCGCCTCGGCGGTGGGGCCATCGCTGCGGAATTGCAGATCGTGCAGGCGGGTATAGATGCCGCCGCGCGCCAACAGGTCGTCATGGGTGCCCTCGTCGACGACGCGGCCCTTGTCCATGACGATGATCTTGTCGGCCCCGCGCACCGTCGAAAGGCGATGTGCAATCACCAGCGTGGTGCGTCCGGTCGCCAACCGGTCCAGCGCCTCTTGCACGGTTTTTTCCGATTCCGCGTCCAGCGCGCTGGTCGCCTCGTCCAGCAGCAGGATCGGCGTGTCGCGCAACAGCGCCCGCGCGATGGCGACCCGCTGCCGTTGCCCGCCCGACAGGGCCGAACCGCGCGGCCCCACCGGCGTATCCAACCCCTTGGACAGTTGCGGCAGAAAGTCCGAGACATGCGCCGCGTCCAGCACCTTTTTCAGCTGCGCGTCGCTGACATCCGTGCGCCCCAGCAGGATATTCTCGCGCAGGGTTTCGTCGAACAGCGCGGCATCCTGGCTGACCACCGAAAACAACGCCCGCAGATCGGGCAGCGCCAGGTCGCGCACGTCGATCCCGTTCAGCGTGACGGCGCCCGCCGCCGGATCGACCAGCCGGGTCAGCAGGTTGAAAATGGTGGATTTTCCCGCGCCCGACGGCCCCACCAGCGCGGTGGTCTGGCCCGCCTCGGCCACCAGCGTGGCGCCCCGCAGAACGGCGGTGTCGCCATAAGACAGCTTTACATCCTGCAACTGCACCTGTGGCGTGCCGCTGGGCGCCTGTTTCGGCTCGGCCGGCGAAAAGATCGTGGGCTGGGTTTCCAGCAAGCCCTTCAACCGCTCCAACGCGGCGGCCGCGGTTTGCCACACGCCGCTGATGTTGCCCAGCCGCCGCAGCGGTTCAAAGGCAAAACCGATGGCGGTGAAAAACGACATGAATTCGCCGATGGTTTTCTCGCCGGCCATGATCTCGCGCCCGCCAAAGATGACCACGCCCAGAAACCCCAGCCCGGCCATGATATCGACAAGCCCCGGGATCGCGGCCGACCCCATGCGCGCGCGCACCTCGGCGCGCACCAGCTTGTCGGTCAACTGCCCGTAATGGCCCGATTGATACCGCTCCAGCCGGTTCAGTTTCACCGGCACGATGCCGTGGAACACCTCGTCCAGCCGCGTGGCCAGCCCGGCGCCCAGATCGCGCGCCTCGCGCGCGCGGCGGCGCACAAAGCGTTGCGCGATGCTGGCGGGGACCAGCATCATCGGAATGCCCACGCAGGCCACCAGCGTCCACAGCGGATCGACGCTGATCGCGACGCCCAGAAGGATGACCAGCGAAATCATGTCGCGCCCGGCGCCGGTGATGATCGCCGTCCACAGGGCCTTGACCGCGTCCACATCGCCCTGCACCCGCTGCACCAGGAACCCGGGCGGGTGGGTCTGGTGAAAACTGCCATCCAGCGTCATCAGGTGATCCAGCAGGTCCCGGCGCAGCCCGGCAGCGGTGCGTTGTTCCACGACCGACAGCATGACGCGCTGCCCGACATTCGCCATCGCGCGCACGATGAAAATGCCAAGGATACCGAAGCCGACCCACCAAAGCGCCGCCTGGTCGCCCTCGACAAAGACCTTGTCGAACATCGGCTGCATCATGTAGCTCAGCGCGCCCAGCATCCCGCCTTCGACCGCCATCAACAGCATGGCGATCACCACCAGCAGGGCATGGCGCCGCAGATAGGCCGACCAGATCCAGCGCAACAACACGCCCGAGCTTTCGTCCGGCGCGGTGTTCGGGCCGGTGTCGGGCTTGCTTGACGGTTTCGTGCTCACGCTGGTGCCTGACCTTGCCGGTTGTGCCTTTGGCACGTCCTATCCGCTGGGTGCGGGGCTGGCAAGTTCACCCGTGCCTTGACGCGGTGCGTGGTGGCGGTAGGGTCGCAGGGCTGACCTATCCATGAGGCGTGATATGACCCTGTCCCACGGGCGCGAATACCTAGCCATTCCGGGCCCTTCGGTGATGCCCGACCGCGTGCTGCGCGCGATGAACCGCGCCGCCCCCAATATCTACGAGGGCGACCTGATCGACATGGTCGCCGCGATGATCCCCGATCTGCGCGCCGTCGCCCGCACCCGGCATCACGCCGCCATCTATATCGGCAACGGCCATGCCGCGTGGGAGGCCGCGCTGGCCAATGTCGTTGGCCCGGGTGACGCGGTGCTGGTGCCCGCCACAGGCCGGTTCGGCCACGGCTGGGCCGACATGGCGCAGGGGCTGGGCGTGGAAACCGACATCATCGATTTCGGCAAAGCCACGCCGCTTGATCCCACCCGCGTCGAAGAGGCGCTGCGCGCCGACAAAACCGGCCGCATCAAGGCGGTTCTGGTGACGCATGTGGACACCTCGACCTCGATCCGCAACGACGTGGCGGGCGTGCGCGCGGCCATCGACGCGGCCGGGCACCCGGCGCTTTTGATGGTGGACTGCATCGCCTCGCTGGCCTGCGACCGGTTCGAGATGGACGATTGGGGCGTCGACGTGATGGTGGCGGGCAGCCAAAAGGGGCTGATGGTGCCGCCGGGGCTGGGCTTTGTGTTCTTCAGCCCCAAGGCTGCCGAGCGGCGTGCCCAGATGGACCGCGTCAGCCGCTATTGGGATTGGACGCCGCGCGCCACGCCCGAGCTGTTCTATCAATATTGGGGCGGAACCGCGCCCACCCACCACCTGTTTGGCCTGCGCGAGGCGCTGACCATGCTGCATGACGAGGGGATCGAGGCCGTCTGGGCCCGCCACGCCGCGCTGGCCCGCGCGATCTGGGCCGCCTGCGAGGCCTGGGGCCAGGACGGCCCGCTGGCGCTGAACGTGGCCGACCCGGCGCACCGCTCGCACGCTGTCACCTCGCTGCGCATCGGGCCGCCCTATGGCTCGGACCTGCGCGCCTGGGTGTCGCAAAAGGCCGGCGTTACGCTGGGCATCGGCCTTGGCATGGCCGAACCGGGCGATCCCGCCTGGCACGGTTTCTTCCGGATCGGCCATATGGGCCACGTGAACGCTCATATGGTGCTGGGCGCGCTGGGCGCGATCGATGCGGGGCTGAAAGCCATCGGCGTGCCGCACGGGCCCGGCGCGCTCGAGGCCGCGTCACGCGTGATTGCCGATACCGCCTAAGGCCGTGTCGCGCCAGATGATGACGGCCAGATAGGCCGACAGGATCGCCGCGAAAAAGCACCAGACCGAGATAAAGGCATAGGCGAAGAACGCGTATGTCAGCAAAAGCGACAGCAGGATCAACCCACCGAACAACTGGATTCGCCGGTCGGAACAGATCAGCAGCGCGCCGACGACCAGCGCGGCATAGATCAGCTTCAGAACCGTGCGGCTGGCGATATCCTCGTAGATCAGCGTGGTCTTGTAATCCAGCGACCGCCCCGCGATTTCCACCCGCAGCCAATCACCGATCAGGAACGAGGGCAGGAAAATCGTCAGCCCATAGACGAAACCGATAACGGCGATGCCACCCGCGATGCGCTTGCGCGTCGGGTTCCGTTCGAACAGCCAGACCGAAAACGGCACCCAGGCCAGCCAGAAGAAATGCGAGAAGAACAGGAACCCGCGTGACGCCCAGGCCAGTTGCGCGGCATTGCCCATCTCATGCGCCTGCCACACCAGCCCTTCGAATCCCTGCTGGATGCCAAAGGCCAGCGGGTAGATCGCAAAGGGCATCCACCGCCCATCGCCACGTCGCGCCCGCGCCACCGCAACCGCGCCGACGGGCAAAAGCGCCCCGAACAGGGTAAAGCTGGCTGTCGCAGAGAAACACATGCCCACAATCCTTTCGCCGGATCATGCGGCCAGTCTGGCAAAGGCTGCAAAGCCGCGCCTTGCGCTGGGTCAAGTGGGATCAGCGGCGGCGCATCTGCCCGAACCGCGTGATCGCGTGGTTCAGGCACAGCGCCACGATCAGAACCGGCCCCATGCCGAACAACGCCCATATCAGCGTGAAAATCCACGTCAGGTTCACCGCGCCCATCAGCAGGGCGGAATTGGTGAAATCCGGGGCCTCGTTCACATGGTCATCGCGCATGGGGCAGTCTCCTTGTGGGAAAACTGTAACCCGGAAATTGCGAAAGGCGAGTTAACTTTGACGTGCGGCTGCAAGGCTTGGGCCGAATTCCGCCTCAAGCACGTCCAGATCTTCGTCGCGCCCGCAGCTGATGCGCACGCAGCGGTTCAAAGGTGCCACACCCGGCATGCGGATGAAAACGCCGCGCGCGTTCAGTTCCTTCAGAAACCGCTGCGCCAGTGCGCCGTCGCCCCCCATGTCGACCGCCACGAAATTGGTGGCAGACGGCAGTGCCGACAGCCCGTGGGCCTGCGCGATGGCCGCGATGCGCCCACGCGCATGGGCCACTTTTTCGCGCGTCTCGGCCACGTAATCGCGATCCATCAGCGCCGCCAGCGCGCCATCCTGCGCCGCCCGGTTCATGCCGAAATGGTTGCGCACCTTGTCGAACGCCTGGATCAGCTCGGGCGCGCCGATGGCATAGCCCACGCGCGCCCCCGCCATGCCGTGGATTTTAGAAAACGTGCGCGTGCGGATCACCCGCGTGTCGTTCGGGTCGATATCCGGCGCCGTGCCCTCGGGCGCGAATTCGATATAGGCCTCGTCCAGCACCAGCAGGCAACCCTCGGGCAGGTGCGCGTCGATCATCCGTTTCAGCGTGTCGCCCGCGTGCCAGGTGCCCATCGGGTTGTCGGGATTGGCCAGGTATACCAGCTTGGCGCCAAGCTCGGCCGCCTTGGCGAACAGGCTTTCGGGGTCTTCGTGGTCGTTCACGTAAGGCACCTTGTGCAGCGTCCCGCCAAAGCCCGCGACGTGGTAGTTGAACGTGGGATAGGCCCCGTCTGACGTGACCACGTGATCGCCCGTCGTCACCGTCAGCCGCACCAGGTTGCCCAGGATGCCGTCGATCCCTTCGCCCACCAGCACGTTTTCGGGGGCCACCCCATGCGCCTCGGCCAGCGCGTGACGCAGGTCATGGCTGCTGCTGTCGCCGTATTTCCAGATATCGCGCGCCGCCGCCTCCATCGCCGCGATCGCCTTGGGCGAAGGGCCGAACACGCTTTCATTCGCGCCAAGGCGCGCGCGGAACGGGCGGCCATTCTGGCGCTCCTGCGTCTCGGGGCCGACAAAGGGCACGGTCGAGGGCAGGCTGGCGGCAAGCGGGGTCAGTCGAAATCCGGTCATGGGCCGCAGATAACGCAAGCCGGGGCAGGGGGGCAAGCCGCATCGCGCGACGCGGCGGCAGGCTTGCCGCAAGGCCCCTGGCGCGCGAATGTGGGCCGAACCGGAACAGGGAGGAACCGATGCCCCGCGTCACCACCGAGATCAAAGATCACATCGCCCACGTCACGCTGACGCGCGCCGACAAGATGAACGCCGTCGACCCGGATATGGCCGAGGCCATCGTCGCCGCCGGCACGGCGCTTATCGACAACCAGAACATCCGCGCCGTGGTGCTCTCGGGCGAAGGGCGCGGCTTCTGCGCCGGGCTCGACGTAGCCAGTTTCGCCAAGTTCGCCGCCGAAGACCCGCATGAACGCATCATGCCCCGCACCCATGGTGACGCGAACCTGATGCAAGAGGTCTGCATGGTCTGGCGCAAGGTGCCGGTCCCCGTGGTGGCCGCCCTGCATGGCGTGGCCTTCGGCGCAGGCTTTCAGCTGGCGCTGGGCGCCGATATCCGCATCGCCCACCCCGACACCAAGCTTGCGATCATGGAGGCGAAATGGGGCCTCGTGCCCGACATGGGCGGCATGGTGATCCTGCCGCAGCTGGTGCGCTCCGACATCCTGCGCCGCATGACCTACACGGCCGACCCCGTGCTGGCCGCGCAAGGCGTCGATTGGGGCCTTGTCACCGAACTCTCCGACGACCCGCTGGCCGCCGCACAAGCGCTCGCCACCACCATCGCCGGCAAATCCCCCTCGGGCACCCGCGCCGCCAAGCGCCTGATCGCCGTCGCCGAAAGCGGCGCGGACGCCAAGACCGTTCTGTATGAGGAAAGCCGTGAACAGGTCGAACTGATCGGCAAACCGCACCAGATGGAAATCATCGCCGCCAACATGCAAGGCCGCGCACCGAAATTCTGACGGCTCAGCGCATGAATTTGCGCCGCACTTCGTGCGCGATTTCATAGCGCATCTGCAAATCCGCGATCAGCGCCGTCAACTGGCGCTTTTCGCCTGCATCCTCCCGCTCGGCATAAAGCTTGCGCGCGGCGTCCAGCTCGGCCTTCAGGCGGAACGCCTCGGGCAGGGCACCCGCCTCGGCCATCCTTGGCCGGATCGACAAAAGCCTCGCCCTCGAGCCCCTGCAGCTTGGCCTCGGCCAGCGCCTTGAGGATCTGCCGCTCGATCAATTGGCGAAACCGGTCCATGTCGCGCTCCGCGCCGATCCTATCACGGGGCGCGGGCTTCCTCTCTCCCTAAATATCCTGGGGGGAGTCGCGCAGCGACGGGGGGCAAAGCCCCCCAACCCGCCCCGCAGGGACCGGACGCGCTCTGACATATGCGCGCCCGGCGGGATTTACCCCAGCTCGGCCAGGCGCGCGACGGCGGCCTTGATCTGCGCCTCTTCGTCTTCCTTCTGGGCCAGCAACTCGCGGGTCTCGATCACCACCTCTTCGGGGGCGCTTTCCACGAATTTCGGGTTGTTCAGCCGCCCGCGCAGCCCGCCCATTTCCTTGGCCAGTTTCCCAAGCGTCTTTTCCAGCCGCGCCTTTTCCTCGGCCACGTCGATGATCCCCGCCAGCGGCAGGCCGAATGTGCCGCCCTCCATCGGGATCGTCGCGGTGCCCTTCGGGAACTCGGCCACCTCCTCCAGGCTTTCGATCCGCGCCAGGCGCTTGGCCAGCACCTCGTTGCGGCCCCAGGCGGCGCGCTGCGTCTCGCCCAGGCCGGTGACCAGCAGCGGCACATAGGCCCCTGCCGGCACGTGCATCTGCGCCCGGACCGAGCGGACCTCTTCGATCAACCCGATGATCCAGCCCATCTCGCGATCCGCCTCGGCCTGCGCCAGGTCGGCGCCATAGGTCGGCCAATCGGTATGCACCAGCATCTTGGGCCGCGCGCCCGTCTGGCCCCACAGTTCCTCGGTGATATAGGGCATGATCGGGTGCAGCAGGATCATGCATTGATCCAGCACCCAGGCCATCACGGCTTGCGTTTCGGCGCGCTCGGGCGCGTCCTCTGCCAGCAGCGGCTTGGCGAACTCGATATACCAGTCGCAAACCCGGCCCCAGACAAAGGCATAAAGCGCGTTGGCCGCGTCGTTGAAACGGTATTCGCTTAGCGCCTGATCCACGGTTTCGCGCACACGGGCGGTTTCGCCGATGATCCAGCGGTTCACCGTGGCCGTCGCGGCGGGGGGCGCGTCCTGCGTCGCATGCCCCTCCCACACGCCATTCATCTCGGCAAAGCGGCAGGCGTTCCACAGCTTGGTGCCGAAATTGCGATAGCCCTTGATCCGGTCTTTCGACAGTTTCAGCACGCCGCCCAACGCCGCCATCTGAGCCATGGTAAAGCGCAGCGCGTCGGCGCCAAACTCGTCCACGATATCCAGGGGGTCGATCACGTTGCCCTTGGTCTTGGACATCTTCTGCCCCTTCTCGTCGCGCACCAGCTGATGCAGGTAGACGGTGTGGAACGGAATGTCGTTCACCACGGCCAGCTGCATCATCATCATCCGCGCCACCCAGAAGAACAGGATGTCGAACCCCGTCACCAGAACATCGGTGGGGAAATACTTGCGCAACTCCTCGGTGTCGTCCGGCCAGCCCAGCGTGCCAATGGGCCACAGGCCCGAACTGAACCAGGTGTCCAGCACGTCGGGGTCGCGGAACATCGGAATTTCCTGCGGGTAATCGAACTGCCGGATCGCGCCCTCATCCGCCGTGTCTGCATGCGCGATGCGGTTTTCCAGAACGGCCACCGCCTCGTTCGCGTCGGCCACGATGCGAATGTCGGTGCCGTCCGCGAAACGGCTTTTGGCGATCTCGATCGCCTCGGCCTCGGTCGCCGCACAGATGGGCAGCCAGTCTTCCTCGCCCGGCAGATACCACACCGGAATCTGGTGCCCCCACCACAGTTGGCGGGAAATGCACCAGGGCTCGATATTTTCCAGCCAGTGGTAATAGGTCTTTTCGCCGCTTTCCGGCATGATCTTGGTGCGCCCGTCGCGCACCGCGTCCAGCGCGGGGCCCACGACCTTGTGCGCATCGACGAACCACTGGTCGGTCAGCATCGGCTCGATCACCACGCCCGAGCGGTCGCCAAAGGGCTGCATGATCTTCTTTTCCTCGACCAGTGGCACAAGGTTCTGATCCTCGGTGCGCATCTCGCCGCCCTCGCCGGGCTCGACCGGCGCCTTTTCGGCGGCCTTGCCCAGGCGCGCATCCGTGGCCTCGGTCATCACGGCCAGCCCCTCGGCGGTGATCTCTTCAATGACCTTCTTGCGCGCCTCGAACCGGTCCAGCCCCCGCAGGTGGTCGGGCACCAGGTTCAGCGCGTCGGTTTCCGCCTCGGTCAGCGTCTTTTCGCCCCGCGCCACGGCCTGCGCGATCTCGGCCGCCTCGGCATAGGCGGCGCCGTCGTCGCGCATGTGCCCGCGCGTGTCCATCAGGCGGTAACAGGGGATGCCGCCGCGCTTGGCCACGCCATAGTCGTTGAAATCATGCGCGCCGGTGATCTTGACCGCGCCCGAACCGAACGCGGGGTCGGGATACTCGTCGGTGATGATCGGGATCAGGCGGCGGTGCTCCTTGGGCCCGACCGGAATTTCGCAAAGTTTCCCGACGATTGGCGCATATCGTTCATCTTTGGGATGAACCGCTACGGCGCCGTCGCCCAGCATGGTTTCGGGCCGCGTGGTGGCGATAGAGATATAATCGCGCTCTTCCTCGAACAGCACGTTGCCGTCCTCGTCGCGTTCCACGTAGGTATAGGTCGCGCCGCCCGCCAGCGGGTATTTGAAATGCCACATATGGCCGTCGACCTCGATATTCTCGACCTCGAGATCGGAAATCGCGGTTTCGAAATGCGGGTCCCAGTTCACCAGCCGCTTGCCGCGAT
>JAASTF010000198.1 GCA_021767525.1 Paracoccaceae bacterium | reverse complement strand
CGCCGACTGGCAGGCCAAGACGCAAGAGGCGCTGCGCATCGCGCTGGTCAACCTGCGCGCCGAACCCGCCCCCGCCGGCGTGATGGACGTGGTGCTTAGCCCCGGCTGGCCCGGCATCCTGCTGCACGAGGCGGTGGGCCACGGGCTGGAGGGCGATTTCAACCGCAAGGGCAGTTCCGCCTTCGCCGGCCTGATGGGGCAGCGCGTGGCCGCCCCCGGCGTGACCGTGCTGGATGACGGCACCCTCCCCGACCGGCGCGGCAGCATCAACTTCGACGACGAAGGCACGCCCAGCGCCCGCAACGTGCTGATCGAGGACGGGATATTGGTGGGTTTCATGCAGGACCGGCAGAACGCCCGGCTGATGGGCGTCGCACCCACCGGCAACGGGCGGCGCGAAAGCTATGCCCACGCGCCGATGCCGCGCATGACCAACACCTACATGCTGGGCGGCGACGCCGACCCGTCCGACATCGTGGCCGAGCTGAAGGATGGCATCTATGCCGTGGGGTTCGGCGGGGGGCAGGTCGATATCACCAACGGCAAGTTCGTGTTCTCCTGCACCGAGGCGTATCGCGTGAAAAACGGCCAGATCGGCGCGCCGGTCAAGGGCGCGACCCTGATCGGCGACGGCGCCACCGCCCTGCAACAGATCCGCGCATTGGGCAACGACATGGCGCTGGACCCGGGCATGGGCAATTGCGGCAAGGCCGGCCAATGGGTGCCCGTGGGCGTTGGCCAGCCCACGGTGATGATCGGCGGGCTGACGGTGGGCGGTTCGGGCACAGGGTAAGTGAAACGTTGCCGGCTTCGGCCTAGCACCAGCAAAAGTGACCGTTACGCGGCCTTCTTTCGGCCCTGAACTTTCGTTTTTGAACGCCGCAGCGAAAGACCTCTTTGAGCCCAATGTTACTGATGCTTAGAACGCCCCGAATGTCCGGGCACACAGGAAGGGCACAGTCTTTCAACAACTGCTTAAGTCTTGAACGGGGTCTTTGGCAGAGAAAAACCGGCCATTCTTCCGTTGCCCCAAAAGGGAGGGTTTGTTTAAAGGTCATGAAAGCTGATATGCAAACTCCCGCGCCTCTCTCATGGTATTCAGAATTTCATCCGATCAGCTTGAATCGCCTTGACTGCATATTTCAAGGCGCAGTTTGGTGATTGCCCGAGCCGGCACGCTTTCGGAATTCAGCCATCCGCCCGTCGCAAGCCACTCGGAGTTTTCTGCATTGAGACAATCAACCTGCAGGATACCAAAAAAATCGCCATGCTTACCGTCGCCGCGTATGAATACCTCATGAGTTTCATCGTACACGCTGTGATCGGATGGCGTTGCATACCACCACTGTTTATATGGAGGGGGCAAGTCATCTTTGTCTTCCAGAAGTAAGAACGTCTCACCCGCCTGAACGCCTGTCGCCAAGCCAACGGCAGAAGCCAAGAAAAGCACTGCAGCCACTAAGAATTTTCGCATGTTAGTTACCTGTTTTATTTCGAGAACTGTTTTCGTGATTCAATAAGGCAGAAGAAAGACGAAAGATAGAATTCGAGTGGTCAACCCAATACAAAGTGGCGAAATGGGATTCAGCGAATTTGCAAGGTCTCCTCGACGCATCTGGGTTGGTTTGACCTCTGAGCAGCCGCTCCAAAACCACCGTTTGTTGAACGGTTCGCAAAACCGGACATTGGTGCGTTTGCAGCGAATTCACCCTTTGTCCTGCGTTTCAGACCTTGCGCGGTGTCTGGGATGCTGCGCAGCCGACTAATGCCGGCTTTAAACCCTTCTAGTGCATTGGAGGATGACGCCGCGCATCGACGGGCCGTCGGGGCTGCCCGTCAGTCAGCGAGGCGCCACGTCGCGCTTTGCCCGCAGTCCGAGCTTTTGCCCGGCTGTCCGCGTTCCGACAAAGCAACGAAGGGCGGCGGATGGCCGCGGTCAGCCGCGCCGCCGTTTGTGCTTTGCACTTTATGGCAGCCAGATCCGCAAACCCTCTATCGCCGCGCAAATGCCAACAAAGCGGCTGGCCGGGGGGCGGCCATCCGCTGCCCGGTGGGCCGCTGCGCGGCTGTTCCACCGGGCGGGCGCATGCTTTGGATGACCGGCGCAATGTCCTCTTCATCCCCAAAGCGGCCTTTTCTTACATCTAAGGCGACCGGCAGCGGCAGGTCCTTCCGTAAGCTGGCGCAGTCCGGTCGGGCGCGCGTAATCCGTTCTGTCTGGCGGTAGACCAACGGCGGCAAGGTCAAGCGCCCCGGCCGCGCCATGATGCGCCGAACACGCCATGTCGTCGGTTCACGCCACGCCCTGCCATTCCGGCCAAACCGGCGTTTCCAACCTCAATCTGTTAACACCCCTGCTTGCCCGCCCATATGCATCATATGTGCATGACTTGTTCATGTGTTGTGACCGCCATTTTCGCCCGTTTCGGGCCGAAATGACCGGCCCGCACGCCGTGTCAGGCTTTGGTTTACCGCACGTTAACCACCCCTGCGTTAGATATGATTCTGCAAGACGGCGAGGTTGCGATGCCAGACGAGTTTCATCCTTCCACTCACCCCCCACTCCCACCCACCACGGAAGATGAGAGGGTGTCGTGGCTTCGCCTCTTGCGATCACGCCGGGTTGGCCCGTCGACCTTTTACCGCATGTTGCACGAACACGGCTCGGCCGATGCCGCGCTTGATGCGCTGCCCCAGGTTGCCCGCGATGCCGGCGTTGATGATTACACCCCCTGCCCGCCCGATGTGGCCCAGGCCGAACTGCGCAAGGCGCGCGCCGCTGGCGCCCGCATGATCTGCGTGGGCGATGCGGACTATCCCTCTGATTTGCTTGACCTTTCCGATCCGCCCCCGATCCTTTGGGCGTTGGGCGATCTTGGCCTTCTGACGCGCGACCGCATCGCGATGGTGGGCGCGCGCAACGCATCGTCCCTGGGCACAAGGATGGCGCGCGCGCTGGCGCTGGACCTTGGCAAAAAGGGGTTTGTCGTCGTGTCGGGTCTGGCGCGCGGGGTCGATACCGCCGCGCATCTGGCCGCGCTTGAAACCGGCACCATCGCCATCATGGCCGGCGGGGTCGACGTGATCTACCCGGCCGAAAACACCCGCCTGGCCGAAGATATCGCCAAGACCGGCCTGCGCCTGTCGGAACAGCCGATGGGCACCGTGCCCCAGGCGCGGCACTTCCCCCGGCGCAATCGTCTGATCTCGGGGCTGGCCCGCGGTGTGGTGGTGGTCGAGGCTGCGGCCAAGTCGGGCAGCCTGATCACCGCGCGCGACGCGCTCGACCAGGGGCGCGAGGTGATGGCCGTGCCCGGTCACCCCTTCGATGCCCGCGCGGCCGGCTGCAACATGTTGATCCGCGACGGCGCCACGCTGGTGCGCCGCGCCGAAGACGTGGTCGAGGCGCTGCCGATGCGCGACGCGGCCCACGCGCCGCATCCCGCGCAGCCCGACCTGCCCATACTGCAAGACATCCCCGCCCCGCCGCCCGAACGGCGCAGCCTGCAAGACACCGCCGCGCTTCATACCCAGATCCTGAACCGGCTGGGCCCCTCGCCCGTGGCCGAGGATCAGCTGATCCGCGACCTTCGCGCCCCTGCCCAGGCGGTGGCCCCGGTTCTGACCGACCTGGAACTGGACGGCCACATCGTGCGCCATCCCGGCGGGTTGCTGGCAAAAACCGGCTAGGGCCGCCGCTCGGCTCTGCCTTCCGCGGCCGGTGCCTTGGCTTGGGCGCGACCATGGCATGGCGGATGCGCCCCACGACCCTTGCCGAGATACCAGCGCCACCAGCCGGCCAGGCCGCTGCGCCCCATCCCCCCCGACCCGGCCTGGACGTGCCCGCTGTCTTGCAGACCGCATCCGACGCAGTCGGGAAAAGCGCACATTGACAAAGCCCTGCGCCGCGCCACATGGTCCGCCGCCAAGTCCAAGGTGCCGAGTCGAAAGGAAGCCCCATGCCCGTCGTTGTTGTCGAATCCCCTGCCAAGGCCAAGACAATCAACAAGTATTTGGGCCCCGACTACACGGTTCTGGCCTCGTATGGCCATGTCCGCGACCTGCCGCCCAAGGATGGGTCGGTCGACCCCGAGCACGATTTCGACATGAAATGGGAAATCGCCAGCGACAGCCAGAAACACGTTCGCGCCATCGCCGAGGCGCTGAAGGACGACAACGCCCTGATCCTTGCCACCGACCCCGACCGCGAGGGCGAGGCGATCAGCTGGCACCTGAAAGAGGCCCTGACCAAGCGCCGCGCCATCAAGAAAGACACCGATGTGCGCCGCGTCACCGTCAATGCGATCACCAAGCAGGCGGTGACCGATGCGATGGCCAACCCGCGCGAGATCGACGCGCCGCTGGTCGAGGCGTACCTGGCGCGCCGCGCGCTGGATTACCTGGTGGGCTTCAACCTGTCGCCGGTTCTGTGGCGCAAGCTGCCCGGCGCGAAATCGGCGGGCCGGGTGCAATCGGTCTGCCTGCGCCTGATCGTCGAGCGCGAGATGGAGATCGAGGCGTTCAAACCGCGCGAATACTGGTCGATCAAGGCGCTGCTGGCCACCCCGCGCGGCCAGGAATACGAGGCGCGACTGACCGTTCTGGCCGGCAAGAAGCTGGACAAGTACGACCTGGAAAACGAAACCCAGGCCGAGCTGGCGGTGCAGGCCATCACCAGCCGCGACCTGAAAGTGCAATCGGTCGAGGCCAAGCCCGCCACCCGCAACCCCAGCGCGCCCTTCATGACCTCGACCCTGCAGCAAGAGGCCAGCCGCAAATTCGGCATGGGCGCGCGGCAATGCATGAGCGCGGCGCAGCGCCTCTACGAGGCCGGGCACATCACCTATATGCGGACCGACGGGATCGACATGGCGCCCGAGGCGGTGCACGCCGCCCGCGACGCGATCAAGGATCGCTATGGCGCCGATTACGTGCCCGACAGCCCGCGCATGTACAAGAACAAGGCCAAGAACGCGCAAGAGGCGCATGAATGCATCCGCCCCACGGACATGACCAAGGATGCCCCGGCGCTGAAGCTGAAGGACGCCGACCAGCGCAAGCTGTATGACCTGATCTGGAAACGCACCCTGGCCTGCCAGATGGAGGCCGCCCGGCTGGAACGCACAACGGTCGAGATCGCCAGCGCAGATGGCCAGGTGGGGCTGCGCGCCACCGGTCAGGTGGTGCAGTTCGACGGCTTTCTGCGCGTCTACGAAGAGGGGCGCGACGAGGTTGTGGACGACGACGACAAGCGCCTGCCGCAGATCTCGCAGGGCGAAATGGCCGAAAAGCGTAGCATCACGCCCGATCAGCATTTCACCCAGCCCCCGCCGCGCTATACCGAGGCGACGCTGGTGAAAAAGATGGAAGAGCTGGGGATCGGCCGCCCCTCGACCTATGCCAGCATCGTCACCACCATCCAGGACCGTGATTACGTCCGCAAGGAACAGAACCGCCTGATCCCCGAGGACAAGGGCCGGATCGTCACGATCTTCCTGACCAATTTCTTCCGCCGCTACGTGGAATACGATTTCACCGCCGCGCTTGAGGATGAGCTGGACCATGTCAGCGCGGGCGAGACGGATTACAAGGAATTGCTGTCGCGCTTTTGGCGCGATTTCTCGGCCGCGATCGCCGAAACGTCCGAGCTGCGCATCGCCGAGGTCCTGGATGTGCTGGACGAGGCGCTGGCCCCCACGCTCTATCCCCCGCGCGAAGATGGCACCGACCCGCGCCAATGCCCGCTATGCGGCGAGGGTCAGCTGCACCTGAAAACCTCGCGCTCGGGCGGCTTTGTCGGCTGCTCGCGCTATCCCGAATGCCGCTATACCCGGCCCATCGGCGGTGAGGCCGCGGAAACCGGCGACCGGGTGCTGGGCGAGGACGAGGACGGCAACGAGATCAGCCTGCGCTCGGGCCGGTTCGGACCTTACGTGCAGCGCGGCGAGGTCACCGAGGACAACAAGAAACCCGACCGCGCCAGCCTGCCCAAAGGCTGGAGCCCCGAGGATATGGACCTTGAAAAGGCGCTGATGCTGCTAAGCCTGCCGCGCGAGGTTGGCCCACATCCCGACGATGGCGAAATGATCGAAGCCGGGATTGGGCGCT
>JAASTF010000197.1 GCA_021767525.1 Paracoccaceae bacterium | reverse complement strand
TGGCCAAGGCGCAGGTGGCCGAGCGCCTGGCGCAACGCGTGGCCGAGGCGCTGGGCGGATAATGCGGGAGCCTCCGGCGGGAGTTTATTTGGCAAGATGAAGATGGAACGACGCGCATGGTGACGGTGCAGGTGAGTTGGACGGACGAGGCCGATCGCGACCTGCCCCTGCCGGCCTATGAAACGGCCGGAGCGGCGGGGGCCGATTTGCGGGCGAATTTTCCGCCCGATGCGCGGGCGGGCCTGACGCTGGATCCTGGCGCGCGGGCGCTGGTGCCCACAGGGCTGCGGCTGGCCATTCCGGCGGGGTTCGAGGTGCAGGTCAGGCCGCGCTCGGGCCTGGCCCTGAAACACGGGATCACACTGCCCAACACGCCCGGCACGATCGACAGCGATTATCGCGGACCTTTGGGCGTGATCGTGATGAATGCAGGCGACGCGCCCTTTCACATCGCCCACGGCGACCGCATTGCACAGATGATCGTGGCGCCGGTTGTGCAGGCCGATTTTGCGCTGGTCGACGCGCTGGACGATACCGAGCGGGGCGCGGGCGGCTTTGGCTCGACCGGGCGGGGCTGATGGCGCTGGTCCTGATCATGGCGACCGCCCTGTGGGGGATCGGTGCTGCGATGGGCACGCCCCGGCGGATGCGCTGGGGCATGATCGGCGTTTTGTGGGCCGGTGTCGTGTTGCTGCACCTTATCCTGCCGGCGGGCAATCCGCTGCGGCTGGCCACCGGCGAAAGCGCGGCGCCCTGGCTGCTTTTGGGGGGTGGGGCGGCGCTGGTGCTGGCCTATCGCTGGGGGCTGCGCGGTTTGCAGCGGCGTGCCGATGGGGGCGCCGCGCCCGAGATGCCGAAATCGGACGGGCCGTTTTCGGAAACCGAGCTGAACCGCTATGCCCGCCATATCGTGCTGCGTGAAATCGGAGGGCCGGGGCAGCGCAAGCTGAAGGATGCGCGCGTTCTGGTGATCGGCGCGGGGGGCTTGGGCAGCCCGGCGCTGCTGTACCTGGCGGCCAGCGGTGTGGGCACCATCGGGGTGATCGACGACGACGTGGTGGATGGCAGCAACCTGCAACGGCAGGTCATCCATACCGACGCGCGGATCGGCATGCCCAAGGTGTTTTCCGCCCAGACCGCGATTTCGGCGCTGAACCCGTTTGTCACTGTGCGCCCCTATCACCGCCGCCTGACGTCCGAGATCGCGGCGGACCTGTTTGCCGAGTATGACGTGATCCTGGACGGGACCGACAATTTCGACACGCGATACCTGGCGAACGAAGTGGCGCACAAGCTGGGCAAGCCGCTGGTGTCGGGCGCGCTGTCGCAATGGGAGGGGCAGGTGACCGTCTTTGACACCTCCCAGGGCACGCCGTGCTATGCCTGTATCTTTCCCGAACCGCCCGAGCCGGGGCTGGCGCCCAGCTGCGCCGAGGCGGGGGTGTTTTCGCCCTTGCCCGGCATGATCGGCACCATGATGGCGGGCGAGGCGGCCAAGCTGATCACAGGGGCGGGCGACCCGTTGCGCGGGGTCATGATGATCCACGACGCGCTTTATTCGGACAGCCGCCGCATTACCTTGAAAAAACGTGCCGATTGCCCGGTTTGCGGGGATCGGCCAGAGGAGACGCGCAGATGACCAACCCGCTTTTGCAAGACTGGGACACGCCTTTTCAGCTGGCCCCGTTCGATCAGATTTCCGACGAGGATTTCCGCCCCGCCTTCGATGCGGCGCTGGCCGCCCATAAGGACGAGATTGCGGCGATCGCAGACACCCCCGAGCCGCCCACATTTGCCAACACGATCGAGGCGATGGAGGCGGCGGGCGAGCTGCTTGACCGGGTTCTGGGCACGTTCTTTACCGTGGCGGGTGCCGACAGCAACGAGACGCGCGAGGCCTTGCAGCGTGAATTCTCGCCGCGCCTGGCTGCGCATTCGGCCGAGATTACCGGCAACACCGTGCTGTTCCAGCGCATCGAGACCCTGTGGGCGCAGCGCGACGACCTTGGCTTGACCGACGAGCAGGCGCGCGTGCTGATGCTGACGCGGCGGGGATTCGTGCGGTCTGGCGCGGCGTTGCAGGGGGCCGAGGCCGAGCGGATGACGGAAATCAAGTCGCGGCTGGCGGTGCTGGGCACCGAGTTTACCCAGAACCTTCTGGCGGATGAGCGTGAATGGCACATGGAGCTGTCCGAGGACGACCTTGAGGGGCTGCCCGGCTGGCTGGTTTCGGCCGCGCGCGAGGCGGGGCGCGAAAAGGGGCTGGCCGGGCCGGTCATCACCACCTCGCGTTCGCTGGCGACGCCGTTTCTGCAAAGCTCACCCCGGCGCGAGTTGCGCGAAAAGGTGTGGCGGGCCTTTACCTCGCGCGGGGGGCGGGGCGGCAAGACCGATAACCGCGCGATTGCCGCCGAAATCCTGGCCCTGCGCAAGGAGCGCGCGGCGCTGCTGGGATACGAGGATTTCGCCCATTACAAGCTGGAAACCGAGATGGCGGGCACGCCGGATGCGGTGCGCAAGCTGTTGATGGATGTCTGGACGCCCGCCCGCACGCAGGCGATGGCCGATGCCGCCGTTCTGGAAAACATGCTGCACGCCGACGGGATCACCGGGCCGCTGGAGCCCTGGGATTGGCATTACTACGCCGCCAAGCGCCGCCAGGCCGAGCATAATCTGGACGAGGCGCAGCTGAAGCCCTACCTGCAGCTGGATCGCATGATCGAGGCGGCGTTCACCTGTGCGAACCGCCTGTTCGGGTTGGACTTTGCGCCGCTGGACGTGGCCCTGTACCACCCCGATTGCCGCGCTTGGGAGGTGACGCGCAACGGCGAACACGTGGCGGTTTTCATCGGGGATTACTTCGCGCGCGGCTCGAAACGGTCGGGCGCGTGGTGTTCGGCGATGCGCGGGCAGGCCAGGTTCCCCCGCCAGCAGGCGCCGGTGGTCATCAACGTGTGCAACTTTGCCAAGGGCGACCCAGCGCTGTTGTCGTATGACGATGCGCGCACGCTGTTTCACGAATTCGGCCATGCGCTGCACCAGATGCTGTCGGACGTGACCTATGAAAGCATTTCGGGCACCTCTGTCGCGCGCGATTTCGTGGAACTGCCCAGCCAATTGTACGAACACTGGCTGGAGGTGCCCGAGGTGATCCGCGAGTTCGCCACCCACGCGGAAACCGGGGACGCCATGCCGCAGGACATGCTGGACAAGGTGCTGGAGGCGGCGAATTTCGACCAAGGGTTCCAGACGGTGGAATACGTGGCCTCGGCCCTGGTGGACCTGGAGTTTCACAGCGGGCCGGCGCCCGCCGACCCGATGCAGAAACAGGCCGAGATCCTGGAACAGATCGGGATGCCCCGCGCCATCGCGATGCGGCACGCGACGCCGCATTTCGCCCATGTCTTTTCGGGCGACGGGTATTCGGCCGGCTACTACAGCTACATGTGGTCGGAGGTGATGGATGCCGACGCGTTCGAGGCATTTCGCGAAGCGGGCGATGCGTTCGACACCGATACCGCGCAGGCGCTGGAGGCGCATATCCTGTCGCGCGGCGGGTCGGTGGATGCAGCGGAACTGTATGAGCGGTTCCGCGGTCGGTTGCCGGGGGTCGAGGCCCTGCTGAAAGGGCGGGGGTTGATCGCCGCCTGACGGGATGAGGCCCGGAAATTTATCAAATTTCCAGGCAAACTCCGTATTATACGGAGTTTGGTCGCATCAGATCGTCTGGTCGTAGTCACCCACACCCGGCTCGGTCCGGATAACCGCGTCGATATCGGCAAAGATCGCGCGCATTTCATCCTCGGACTGGCTGCTTTCGCAGACCACCACCAGGTTCGGGGTGTTCGAGCTGGCCCGCACCAGCCCCCAGCTGCCATTGTCCAGGATCACGCGGGCGCCGTTCACCGTGACCACCTCTTTGATGGCGCGGCCGGCGATTTTCTCGCCCGCCTCGGCCTTGGCCACCAGCTTGTCCACCAGCCGGGCGAGGATGCCGTATTTCTCGGTATCGGCGGCATAGGGCGACATGGTGGGGGTCGACCAGGTTTGCGGCAGGGCGCGGCGCAGGTCGGACATGGACATGTCGGGGTTGCGGTCCATCAGCTTGCAGATTTCCACCGCCACGCGCATGCCGCAGTCGTATCCCCGGCCCACGGGTTCGGCCAGGAAATAGTGGCCGGATTTTTCGAACCCGGCCAGAGCGCCGATTTCTTTGACCCGGCGTTTCATGTGGCTGTGCCCGGTTTTCCAGTAATCCGCCGTCACGCCGTTTTTCTGAAGCTCGGGATCGCTGGCGAAAAGGCCTGTGGATTTCACATCGGCGACGAAGGTGCTGTTGTGGTAAAGTTTCGACAGGTCGCGGGCCATGATGACGCCCACCTTGTCGGCAAAGATCTCCTCGCCCTCGTCATCGACAACGCCGCAGCGGTCGCCGTCGCCATCGAAACCCAGCGCGAAATCGGCGCCGGTTTCCTTCACCGTCGCGGCCATGTCGTGCAGCATTTCCATCGCTTCGGGGTTCGGGTTGTAATTGGGGAAGGTGTAATCCAGTTCGTTATGGCTGGGGATCACCTCGACCCCGATCCGGCGGAACAGCTCGGGCGCAAAGGCGCTGGCGGTGCCGTTGCCGGTGGCGCAGACGACGCGCAGCTTGCGGCTCATCCTGAAATCGCCCACGAGGTCGTCGAGATACGCCTCGCGCACCCCGTCGACGAATTCATAGCCGCCGCCGGCGGCGGGCTGCCCCTCGCCATTCAGGACGATATCGCGCAGCTCGGCCATTTCGTCGGGGCCGTGGGTCAGCGGGCGGTCGAAGCCCATTTTCACCCCGGTCCAGCCGTTGGGATTGTGGCTGGCCGTGACCATCGCGACAGCGGGCACATCCAGGTGAAACTGCGCGAAATAGGCCATGGGCGACAGGGCGGGGCCGATATCCTTGACCTGGATGCCCGCCTGCATCAGCCCGACGATCAGCGCGTGTTTGATGGCCAGCGAATAGTCGCGGTAATCGTTGCCGACGGCGATCACGGGTGCGATCCCGCGCCGACGCATCTGGGTGCCCAGGCCAAGGCCCAGGGCCGTCATGCCGGGCAGGTTGATTTCGTCGGGATATTTCCAGCGCGCGTCGTATTCGCGAAAGCCAGTGGGTGCGATCATCGCATCGCGCAGGAATTCCCAGGTGTTGGGCGTGACGGTCGGCAAGGGTTTGGTCATGCGAAAAAGGTCCGTGTCGGGTCGGTCAAAGGGTGATCGGGTGGGCCTTGGCGATGCGATCGAACTGCATCAACGTGTCCAGAAGCGCCGGCATGTCGGAAAGATGGATCATGTTGGGCCCGTCGCTGGGCGCGTTGTCGGGGTCTTCGTGGGTTTCGATAAACACGGCGGCCACACCCACGGCCACGGCGGCGCGGGCCATGACCGGGGCGAATTCGCGCTTGCCGCCCGAAGCGCCGCCAAGCCCGCCGGGCTGTTGGACGGCATGGGTGGCGTCCATCACCACCGGATAGCCGGTTTGCGCCATTTGCGGCAGCGACCGCATGTCGGCCACAAGCGTGTTATAGCCGAAGGACACGCCGCGCTCGGTCAGCAGGATACGCTCGTTCCCGGTGCTGGCGACCTTGTCGGCCACGTTGGCCATGTCCCAGGGCGCGAGGAACTGCCCTTTCTTGATGTTGATCGCGGCGCCGGTTTCGCCGGCGGCCAGCAACAGATCGGTCTGCCGGCAAAGGAAAGCGGGGATTTGCAGCACATCGGCCACGGCCGCCACGGGCGCGCATTGGGCGATGTCGTGAATATCGGTCAGCACCGGCACGTCCAGCGCGCGCTTGACGCCATCCAGAACCTTCAGCCCGGCATCGATGCCCAAGCCGCGCTTGCCCGACAGGGACGTGCGGTTCGCCTTGTCGAAACTGCCCTTGAAGATGAACTGGGCACCGACGGCGGCGCAGGCCTCGGCCATCGTGCCGGCGATCATCTGGGCGTGATCGTCGGATTCAAGCTGGCAGGGGCCCGCGATCAGGGTCAGCGGCGCATCGTTGGCGATGCGCAGCGCGCCGATATCCACGGTTTTCATCAGCTCGACACCTGTTCGCGCAGGATAGAGGCGGTGAGTGAAACCATAAGATAAATCCCCGAAAAGATCAGAAAG
>JAASTF010000196.1 GCA_021767525.1 Paracoccaceae bacterium | reverse complement strand
GTTGATCACGCTGGTCTTGCCCGAGCCCGAGCGCCCGAACAGAACCGTCAGCCCCGGCGGCGCCTGGAATGCCACGTCCAGCGCAAACCCCCCGAAATCGTGGCGGATCGCGACCTCCAGCATCACGCGCCCCTCACCCGCGCGGCCACCCGCCGCCCGATCCATTCCGACGCCAACAGCGCCCCCATCGCCACGACGACCGACACGATCACCAGCTTCATCGCCGCGCTTTCGCCGCCCGGCACCTGCAGAAACGCATAGATGGCCGAGGGGATGGTGCGGGTCTGGCCGGGGATGTTCGAAACAAACGTGATCGTCGCGCCAAACTCGCCCATCGCCTTGGCAAAGGCCAGGATGGCGCCCGCCAAGATGCCGGGCAGAACCATCGGCAGCGTGACGGTGGCAAAGACCCAGGCAGGCCGCGCGCCCAGGGTGGCGGCGGCCTCTTCCAGCTTGGGGTCGACGGCCTCGATCGCCAGGCGCATGGCGCGCACCATAAGCGGAAAGGCCATGACCGCTGCCGCCAGTGCCGCGCCTGTCCAGTCAAAGGCCAGCACGATTCCCACCTGCCCCAGCGCCCGGCCCACCGGCCCCATCGGGCCAAAGGCCAGCAGCAGAAGGTAACCGGTGACAACGGGGGGCAGGATCAGCGGCAGATGCACCAGCCCGTTGACGATCTGCTTGCCCGGGAAATGCCAGCGCGCCAGCGCATAGGCGGTGAACAGGCCCAGTGGCAGGCTGGCCAGCACCGCCCAGAACGAAACGCGCAGCGACAGGGCCACGGCCTGCCATTCCTGGGGGCCCAGCCAGTCAGTCATCTTTGCCAATCACGTCAAAGCCTTGCGCCGCAAAGATGGCCTGCGCCTGCGGGCTTGCAAGAAAGGCCAGGAACGCGGCCTCGGCCTTGGTGTCGCGTGTCGCAAGGTCGGCCACCGGGTACACGATGGGCGCGTGGCTGGCCGGGTCAAAGCGCGCCACGACGGTTACGCGCGGCTCGGCCAGCGCGTCGGTCGCATAGACCACGCCAAAGGGCGCCGCCCCGGCCGCCACCAGCGCCAGCGCGGCGCGCACATTGTCAGCCTGCGCCACGCGGGGGGCCAGCGCCTGCCAAAGGTCCAGATCGGTCAGCGCGGCCTTGCCGTAGATGCCGGCGGGCACGGCCTCGACCAGCGCCATGGCCAGGCGGCCCTGCCCCAGCGCGTCGGGCAGATCGGACAGATCGATGGGCGCTGTGCCCTGCGGTGCGATCAGAACCAGGCTGTTGCGCAGCAGGTCGTGGCGCGTTCCAGGTTCGACCAGACCCGCGCGTTCCAGGTGATCCATCCAGGCGCTGTTGGCCGAGATGAAGATATCCGCCGGCGCGCCCATCTGGATCTGCCGCGCCAGCACGGACGAGCCCGCAAGTGACACCGTCAGCGCCATGCCGGTTTCCGCCTCGAACGCCTGTTCGATCTGGTCCATCGCGGTGGCAAGGCTGGCCGCGGCGAAAACCGTGAGCTCGTCGGCAGGCTGTTGCGCACTCACAGGGTTTGCGACGGCCAAGCCAATCGCCAAACAAACCGCCCGAACGTTATGTTTCATCGGACATATCCTTTAGCATGTCCTTGATGGCCCCCAGACGCGCGGCGCCGGCCTCGGCGGTCAGGTGCTCGACCATGCGGTAATGCGCGATCACCTGCGCGCCTTCGGGCGTCAATTCGGCCCCGCCCCCCTTGGCCCCGCCCCGGGCCGAGGCGACCAAGGGCCGGGCGAAGCCGGCGTTCAACTGCTCAACCAATGACCAGGCACGCTTGTAACTCATCGCCATGCCGCGCCCCGCCGCCGCGATCGAGCCGGTGTCGCGGATCCGCTCCAACAGCTCGACCTTGCCGGGGCCCAGCATCATGCCGCCGTCGAACACAACGCGCAGGCGCAGGGAAAACCCGTGGTCAGGGGATGGGCCGGTGTCAGTCATGCCTGCAAGAAACACCGGCGCGTTATGTTTGGCAAGATATATCGTTTCCGCAACCGCGATCAGTCGCAGGCGGCGGTCACGATGATTTCCACCTTCAACTCGGGGCTGGCCAGCTTGGCCTCGCCGCAGGCGCGTGCGGGTGCGGCGCCTTCGGGCACCCAGGCATCCCAGACGGCGTTCATCTCGTCGAAATCGGCCATATCGGCCAGCCAGATGATCGCCTGCAACATGCGGTCGGGGCTGCTGCCGGCCTGTTCCAGCGCCGCCTCGATCCGGGCGATGCAGTCCCTCGTCTGCTCCGTCACGCTGTCGCCCGCGCCGACCTGCCCGCACAGGTAGGCCACGCCGTTATGCTTGACGATCTTGCTCATCCGCTGGCCGGTTTCGATGCGTTCGATCATGGGTCTTTTCCCTTTGATAATAGTTGCAGCCCCGGCGTAGCGCGCGCGCCCTGCCCCCGCAAGCGGGGATCGTGCAGAAGAAATGGAAAGGGAATGGTGGGTGATGAGAGACTCGAACTCCCGACATCTTCGGTGTAAACGAAGCGCTCTACCAACTGAGCTAATCACCCTTGCCGCGCGGATGTAGCCAAAGAGCGCGCCGTGCGCAAGACAGGATTGACAGCCGCGTGCCCGTTGCCCCTGATGCGGCAAACCAAAGGAGCACGCCGTATGAGTTTCGACCCCACCCGCCACCAGATGCTGCCCACACGGGCCTTTGCCGATTTCAAGCTGGGCGAGGTGTTCCGCGCGCCGTCGCGCACCATGACCGAGGGCGTGTTCGCCGCCTTTCAGACCGCCAGTGGCGACAACCACCCCATCCATTACGACCGCGCCTATCTGCAACGGCTGGGCCATCGCGACCTGATGGCGCACGGATACCAGACGCTGATCCAGGCGGCAATCGGCGCCTGCCCGCTGGCGCATGAAATGGGCGAGGCGCTGATCGGGTTCATCGCGCAATCCAGCCGGTTCCTGGCCCCGGTCTATTGCGGCGACACGCTTTATCCGGCGTTTGAAATCAAGGGGTTGGAGGCACAGACCACCACCGGCGTGATGACCCTGCGGGTGACCATCCACAACCAGGACGGGGTTCTGGTGGTCGAGGGCGAGCAGCAATACCTGATGCGACTGTAACGCCTTACCGGTGGATGATCTCGCGCCCGTCGCGCAGCTCCCAAACCTCGCCCTGGGCGCGCGTCATCTTCTCCATCGCATCCATATCGGCACCCAGAACGATGCCGCGCAGAACGGTCAGCGCAACGCCGTGGCTGACAACCACTGCCGGGCCAGTCAGATCATCCAGAAATGCGCCCAGCCGTTTGAACAGGTCATCGGCGGTTTCGCCCGGGCCGGACATGCACAGCTGAAACACCGTCTTTTGCCCGAACCCGTCGGGGTCGGCCGCGGCCAGATCGGCGTAATACTTCCCCTCCCAGTCGCCCAGGTAGACCTCTTTCAACCGATCATCATGGCGCGGCGCCAGGCCTACCGCCGGCAAGGCGATTTCCGCCGTCTGCCGCGTGCGCCGCTGGGGCGAGCAGTAGGCGGCAACGCCTTCGGGCAGGTCCAACCCCGCCAGGATCTGCCCCTGCCGCGCCGCATGGGCGCGGCCCGTCTCGGTCAGATCCGATTCAAGCTGGCCCTGGATGCGGCGGTCGCGGTTCCAATCGGTCTGGCCGTGGCGCAAAAGGTAAAGCGTTGGATACATGGGCAGCCCCCTGTAAACGAAAAAGGCGCGCCGACCGAAACCGACGCGCCCGAAATTCTGGTGGGTGATAAGAGATTCGAACTCCTGACATCTTCGATGTGAACGAAGCGCTCTACCACTGAGCTAATCACCCGGTGCGGGCGTATTTAGACTTACTCGGCCGGGTCTGCAAGAGGGTCTTTGACAGGATTTTCACCGGGATCGTTCTGGCGCAGCCTGCACATGATGACACGCGCGTTCGACAGCTGCTTGATGCGATTGATCTTGACCTTGCCCAGCGGTTTCAGGTTCATCTCGCGCCCCTGTGCCAGCTCTTCGCCCAGCACGGCCAGCATCGCCTCGATCACGGGCTTGGCGTCTTTCTTCTTGATGCCAGAACGGGTGACAACCGCCTCGATCAGCTCTTTCTTCTTCAACTCGGGCCCGATCGGGTCGGGCGCGCGGCTGGTCACGACCGAGGGCGTCGGCGCCGCTTTTTCGGCCGAGGCGATTGCCGCCTCTTTCGAGGCCGCCGCGGGCGGCTTGGCGGCGGCGGTTTTCGTCGCGGTACGGCGGCGCGTGGTCTTTTTCGCCGGGGTTTTCGCGCGGGTCGTGGAGGATTTCGTCGATTTGCGAGGTGTCGTGGCCATCGCCGTTACTGCCCTTTAATTGTTATGCAATTGGAAACACACTACCGCGAATACGCCAACGGCACTAGCAGACAGTTGACGAAAATCCCGAGGCGACGCAAAATTGCATGTCTTTTCAACCTTGGGGGAATAAATGTTTAAAGCCACAACCATTGCACTTCTTTGCGCGGGCCTTGGCTCGGCGGCGCTGGCCGACGGCAAGGGCACGCCGGCAATCGAGCCGCGCGTCATCATCGACGACGCCGCCAGTTCCAGCGGAAATGGCAACGCGGTCGCCATCACGGTGATGCTGTTGGCCGCCGTGCTGATCGCGACCAGCGACAACAGCGCTCTTGTCAGCGATGCGCGCCTGAAAACCGACATCCGCCCCGCGGGCCGCGCTGCCAACGGCCTGCCATTGTATGACTTCCGCTATGCCGGTGACACGACCACCTGGCGCGGGGTGATGGCGCAGGATGTGCTGAACCACACCCCCGAGGCGGTGATCACGCTGGATAACGGGTATCATGCCGTGAACTACAAGATGCTTGGGATCGAAATGACCCGCGTCGACTGATCCGGCCCCGGGTGATCCGGCAAAGAAAAAGGCGCGCCCCGGGGCGCGCCTTTCGTTGTTTTGGCGATCCCTGCGATCAATGCGCAACGGCGCCCGCGGCCCCGTCACCGGCGGCGGTCGCAGCGCGGGCCGCGGCGGCCTCTTCCTCGGCGGCCTCGTCCCATTCGATGGCTGTCGGTTGCCGCACCAGGGCGCGCTCCAGAACCTCGGACACGTGGGTGACGGGGATGATTTCCAGCCCCTCTTTCACGTTATCCGGGATCTCGGCCAGATCCTTTTCGTTCTCTTCCGGGATCAGCACCGTCTTGATGCCGCCCCGCAGCGCCGCCAGCAGCTTTTCCTTCAGCCCGCCAATGGCGCTGGCATTGCCGCGCAGCGTGACCTCGCCGGTCATGGCGATGTCCTTGCGCACCGGGATCTTGGTCAGGGTCGACACGATGGCCGTGACCATCGCCAGACCGGCGCTGGGGCCGTCCTTGGGCGTCGCCCCATCCGGCACGTGGACGTGGATATCCCACTTGTCCATCCGCGGCGGCTTGACCCCGATCTGCGGCGCGATCGACCGGACATAGCTGCTGGCCGCGTCGATCGATTCCTTCATCACGTCGCCCAGCTTGCCGGTGGTCTTCATCCGGCCCTTGCCCGGCAGGCGCAGCGCCTCGATCTGCAACAGGTCGCCACCGACCGAGGTATAGGCCAAGCCGGTCACGACACCGATCTGGTCCTCTTTCTCGGCCAGGCCATAGCGGTATTTCTTGACGCCCAGGAAGTCGTCGAGGTTGTCCTCGGTCACGCTGACCGACTTGACCTCGCCCTTGACGATCTGCGTGACCGCCTTGCGCGCGACCTTGGCCAGCTCGCGTTCCAGGTTCCGCACGCCCGCCTCGCGGGTATAGCGGCGGATCATCTCGTCCAGCGCGTCGTCGCTGATCGAAAACTCGCCCTTGCGCAGCCCGTGGTTCTTGATCTGCTTGGGCACCAGGTGCTGTTTCGCGATCTCGCGCTTTTCATCCTCGGTGTAGCCCGCCAGCGGAATGATCTCCATCCGGTCCAGCAGCGGCCCCGGCATGTTGTACGAGTTCGCCGTGGTCAGGAACATCACGTTCGACAGGTCGTATTCAACCTCAAGGTAGTGGTCGACGAAGGTGCTGTTCTGCTCGGGGTCAAGCACCTCCAGCATGGCACTGGCCGGATCGCCCCGGAAATCCTGGCCCATCTTGTCGATCTCATCCAGCAGGATCAGCGGGTTGTTCGTCTTGGCCTTTTTCATCGCCTGGATGATCTTGCCCGGCATCGAGCCGATATAGGTGCGGCGGTGG
>JAASTF010000195.1 GCA_021767525.1 Paracoccaceae bacterium | reverse complement strand
GTTGACGGCGGCCTGGTCGGCGGCCTTTTCATCGCCCCGGCCCACAAGGGCGGCGCTGGCGATGGCGGCCTGCTCGGCCACGCGCGCGAGGCCCAGCGAAAGCATACGGTCGTGGAATTCGGCACTGTCGGTCATCTGAAATCTCCTTGCTGCGCCCGGTTTAGACGCTTTCAATCCGCAAAGCCACGGGGGCGTCGACCACGACCCCGGTGCTGTCCATCGCGTCCAGCGCCTGGTTCAGCGCCGCGCGGGTTGTCTTGTGCGTGACGATCAGAACCGGGGCCTGGTCGTCGGCATGGTCATACTGGCGCATTCGGTGGATCGAGATGCCGGCATCGCCCAGAACGGTGGCGATCTTGGCCAGCGCGCCCGGTTTGTCGTGCAGCGCCATGCGCAGGTAATAGGGGGCCGGCGTGGCCGATTGCGCGCGCGGCGCGGTGGCAAGCGACGCGGCGGGCTGTCCAAAGACCGGCAGCCGCAGCCCGCGCGCGATATCGCACACGTCGCCCATCACCGCGCTGGCGGTGGGGCCTTCGCCCGCGCCCGCGCCACGCAGCACGATCTGCCCCACGTCCGAGCCTTCGACCACCACCATGTTGGTGCCGCCCTCAAGCTGGCCCAGCGGCGAGGCGGCGGGCACAAGGCAGGGCGCCATGCGCTGTTCCAGCCCGCGGCCCGTCATCTGCGCCACGCCCAGCAGCTTGATCCGATAGCCCATATCGGCGGCGTGGCGGATATCCTCGATCTTGACGCAGCCGATGCCCTCGATCTCGACCCCGTCGAAATCGACGCGGGTGCCGAAGGCCAGCGACGACAGGATCGCCAGCTTGTGCGCGGCGTCGATGCCGCCCACGTCCAACTCGGGGTCGGCTTCTAGGTAGCCAAGGGCGTTGGCCTCGTCGAACACCTCTTCATAGGTCAGCCCGGCGCTTTCCATCCGGGTCAGGATGTAATTGCAGCTGCCGTTCATCACGCCCATCACACGGGTGATGTCATTGCCGGCCAGTCCTTCGCCCAGCGACTTGATGATCGGGATGCCGCCTGCCACCGCCGCCTCGTAGCGCAGGGCGCGGTCGTTTTCCTCGGCCATCCCCGCCAGAAGCTGCCCGTGAATGGCCAGCATCGCCTTGTTCGCGGTGACCACGTGCTTGCCCGCGGCCAAGGCCGCCTCGGTCGCGGCCTTTGCGGGACCGTCGCTGCCGCCCATCAACTCCACGAAAACGTCTACATCGTCTCGCGTGGCCAGCGCCACCGGGTCATCTTCCCACGCGTAGGCACCGATATTCACGCCGCGATCCTTGTCGCGGGTGCGGGCCGAAACGGCGCTGATCGCGATCTCGCGGCCGCAGCGCTGTTCCAGCAGCGCGGCCTGTTTGCGCACGATCTTGATGACGCCGGTGCCGACGGTGCCCAGACCGGCAATGCCAAGACGCAAGGGGGTGCTCATCGGGGCCTCCGTCGGATGGTTCGTACTGATCATGGGCGATGTAGCCAGATTGCCGGGTGTGTGCAACGCGGCTTTGGGCTTTTTTGCATATGCCGGGCGCGGTCCGCGATCAGCGGGTCACACCGCGCGACATCCGTGCGCGCGTGTCACGGTCGACCACGGTGCGGCGTAGCCGGTCGGCGCGTGCATTCAGCGCGGCGACCCGCGCCTGCAGGGCGGCCTGTTCGGTTTCTTCGACCCGCACCTCTTGGGCCTGCGCGACCAGAGGTTCGACCGGCACAAGTGCGGGGAAGGGCGCGCGCGGGTCCAGCGGGCCGACGCGGTCGTCCAGCTCGGGGAACTGGGTGCAGGCGGCAAGGCCGACCAGCAAAAGCGGCAGGGCGCGGCGGATACGGGGCAAGGCGGCCTCCGGGGCTGGGTAGGGTGAACAAGTCATGCCGCGTGCGCGCGCGGATGGCAAGCGGGGGCTTTTATCTGAACGGGCGTTCAGTTACCCTGCGCGCATGGCCCGCACCGCAGGATCCCATTCGCAAACCACCGGCCCCCGCGTGCAAGAGGCGGCGCTACGGCTGTTCGCGCGGCATGGCTTTGCCGCCGTGTCGATGCGCCAGATCGCGGCCGAGGTCGGGGTGCAGGCCGGGGCGCTTTACAACTACACGCCCGACAAGCAGACGCTGCTGTTCGACCTGATGCGCGGGCATATGGACGCGCTGCTGGCCGAGCGCGCGCAGCGCGGCGGGCAGGGCAGCCCGGCCCAGCGATTGGAAGAATTCACGCGTTTTCATATTCGGTTCCACCTGGATCGGCCCGACGCTGTCTTTGTGTCCTACATGGAACTGCGCAACCTCAGCCCCGAGAATTTCGAGCGGATCGAGGCGCTGCGCCGTCGCTACGAGGACGAGCTGGAGGGCATCCTGCGCGACGGCGTGGCAAGCGGCGCCTTTTCCGTGGCCGACAGCAAGATCGCCACGCTGGCCGTGATCGCCATGTTGACAGGCGTGACAACCTGGTATCGCGCCGCCGGCCGGCTGAGCGCGGACGAGGTGGAAACCATTTACTGGACGATGGTGCGCAAGGCGGTGGCCGCGTGAGCGGCGGCGCGCGGCGCTGTTGCCGGCCTCAGCGCCCGGCCCACCACGCGGCGGGCTTGATGCGCCCGCCGCGGCGTCGATCCAGCCACAGCGCCAGTTTGCGCGCGGGCGACAGGGCAAGGCGCAGCCAGGCGCGGTGATACCAGCGGCTGAAATCCCGGTTGAACGGGCAGACGCGCATACAGATCGCGCAGTCCGAGGCCAGTTTCGCCCAAAAGCCAAAGCATTCTTCCGCGTCCGAGGTCCATTTCCGCACGCCCTTGATGGCCGAGCGGTTCGGCCGCTCGGTGGAAGGCGGACCATAGGGCAACGCCTTGACCGGGCAGGCATCGGCGCATTTCGTGCAAATCGCGCAGAACCGTGCCACGCCCAGTGGCTTGGGCCGATCCGGTGCCAGCGGCAGCGCCGTGTAGATCTTGGAAAACCGCAGGCGCGGGCCGAATTGCGGCGTGATGACCAACTGGTTGCGGGCGTATTCGCCCAATCCCGCCTTCAGCGCATAGGGAATGACCAGCCCCGTGTCGTTCATCGATGCCACCGCCTGATAGCCCAGGTTGCGGATATAGGCGGCCAGCTGCATCACGATCGCGGCCTCGTGGCTGTATTCGCGCCCCGTGGCCGCGCCGGCCAGGGCCGAGGGGTAGGTGGCCACCAGCCCTTGATCCATCTGGTGGCCCAGCACGATCACATGGGTGATGCCGGGGGGCAGGTCGTTGGGCGCCTCTGACATGTCACGCGTGTCCACGCGGCTGGCATATTGCCAGCGCGGGTCGATCCGGGTGATGCCGCACAGATCGGCGCCGAAAAACCGCGCGATGCGCTTGATCTCGGCCGACATGGCGGCGGGATCGTCGATCTGGGCCTGTTCGGGCGCCATTGGCGTGTCGGGCTGGATCGGGGCCTGGAACCCCTCGCGCCGCCCCTCTGCGGCGCCGCGCTCGGACACGATGTCGGAAATCAGCCAGGCCGCGTTGCGCAGCGCGAAATCGCGCTGCTGAAACCCGTCGCCCCGGCGCGGGGTCGCCTCCATCCGGTACGAGGCAAAGAAGGCATCGGTGCGGGGGCTGCGCACGGTTTCGTCCCAAAAGGCGCGGGTGAACACGTCGTCGCGCTGGGCGAAGGGTTCGAAATCTTCGGTGATTTCGATCCCGGCCTCGATGTCGCCGGGCTGCATGGGCGTGTGGTTCTGCGGCCAGTACATGCCGTCACGCTAGGGCGCGCGGGCGGGCTTGTCCATCGCGCGGGCGTTGACCTTGCCGGCGCGGCTTGGCACATCGGGCCAGGGCATCAGGGGGGTGACGGAATGGCCGACAAGGTGGTGGCAGAGGTGGCGTGTTCGGCGGGCCGCCGTCTATCGGGGGTTGTCATCACGGCAGGATTGGGCGCAGCCCTGATCTGGAGCGCGCTGGCCCAACCGCCCGAGGCCGCGGGCTGGCAGGCGCTGATCGTGGCGCTGGGCCTGGTCGCGCTTGTCTCGGCGGTTCGCGTCTATCGCGCGACCGCGCGCAAGCTGGTGCTGACCGAAACGCAGCTGCGCGACGATACCGGGCGCGCGCTGGTTGCGATCGACCGGATCGACCGGATCGAACGTGGGATGTTCGCCTTCAAGCCATCCAACGGCTTTGTCCTGCGACTGAAAGAGCCGGCGCCGCCCGCGTGGCAGCCCGGCCTTTGGTGGCGTTGGGGACGAAAGCTGGCGGTCGGTGGCGTGCCGTCAGGGCACGACACGCGTGCCCTGGCGGATGCCATCCAAGCGATGCTGGACCGGCGCGATTAGACGCTGTCGTCTTTCCAGACCAGCTGCGGTGCAAAGCGCGGCCGGGTGAAGACGAAGTTGTAAAGATCCTGCTCATCGATCCCGATTTCGAAGGGCGGGAAATACCGGGCCCAGGTCTCGACCACGATCACCCGTTCGCCGTCAGGCATCTTGGGCAGCTTGGTGGCCATGTTCTTGACGTCGGTGTTCGTCAGCTCGGGCACACCACCCTTGGTTTTGGACCAGTCGCGCTGGTATTTCTGGTCCTTCTCGTTCCACTTGACCACCGTCACCCGCAGTTTCGACGCTGATTGCGAGCGCGTCATCAGATCGAACAGCTGGTGCGTGGTGTCCAGGTATTCCGGCGTGATGTAATTGGTTTCGCGCGACAGCAGGTCACCGATGGTATAGGCCGCTTTCACGTTCAGGCTGGCCTGACGATACGCATCGAAGAAGGCATACATCGCCATCAGCGACCAGAAAAGCAGCGGCAGGACGATGATGCTTTCCACGGCCACGACGCCGCGTTGATCGTCGCGAAATCCGCGCAGAAAACCCTTGATACGATGCAAAATCATAACGGTTACCTCGGTTCCTGAACGAAGGCGGTCGTCGCGGTCACCGCGGCGTAACCGGCATTGTCCTTCGTCAATTCACGGCCGATGCCGGCAAGCGGATAATAGGGCTCGAACTTGGCGCAGGCGCGCAGGATCATCAGCTCGTTATCCAGGCCGTTGGTGAAGGCCCGCACCGGGTTGACCTCTTCGGACTTGTCCGTGCAATCGGGCACAACGGGCGGCGGGGTGTAGTTCTCGGGGTCGACCCGGATCATCTCCAGCCGCAGGTTCGATTTGCACTCGGGCACCATCACGGCGCGATCGCAGATCAGATCCTTGATGTCGTCGTGCTGGGGCGCGGTGCCGGTGCCCAGGCGGATGTCGCGAACGGTCAGGTCGACTGCGCGTTCCAACGTTGCCTGGCGCACGGCGATGATGCCCATTTCGATGCCCGCGAGCGTCAGGAAGATGAAGAGGGGGAACATGATGACGAATTCTGTCGTCACGGTCCCGTCCTCATCCCGGCGAAAGCGGGACAGGCGGTCGATAAGTCCACGTGTCATTGGATCAGCCTCAGCTGGTTGATCTGGCGGGCGATCGCCTCGAAGGCGTCGCGGATCTCGATGCCTTCCACCCGGAAGAAGTGGCTGGGAGACGAGGCACAGTCGCGCATCACGTTGGCGCCGTGGTCATCCACCTCGAAGCCGATGGCCCAGATGATGATACCGCGTTCCTTGGCCACTTCGCAGATGTCTGCGGTCAGGCGGTCGCCGGTGGCCGGATCGTAATACTGCTGGTACCAGTTGTTATAGTGGTTCGCGCGGACATAGCGGTTCAGGTACCACCAGAAGTTATAGCGGTTCCAGTGCGCATAGTGGCTGTCGTTGCGATAGTACCAGGGCGCGATACGGTTCGAATAATCGTTCTTGCCGTCGGTCATCAGCAGCACGGTCTTCAGCGTTTCGGGGTCCGAGTAGGATTTCGGGCGATCCGAGAACACCGGGTCGGCCTTGCCGCGGCCGATCATGCCGTTCACCAGGTTGTTCGAGTCCGGGTCGAGCAGGGCAACGCCCCATTTCATGCCCAGAAAGATCGAGGTGCCGGCCCGGGGGCGGAATTCGTCGATCTGTGCCTTCAGCGCGCTGGCGCTGCGGCTGAACGTGGTGACCGTTTCGTATTCGTAGCGCGGGCAGACCGTGTCGGTGCGGTCATTGGCCGAACCGTTATAGTTCCACTGGTAATGCTGCGCCTGCTGGAACTGGTGCCCCTGGTTCAGCCAGGGCTGTTCCATGTGGCCGTCGGGGATTTCGACGCAGTAGGAATAATCGTGCAGGTGCTTGGTATCCAGCAGCT
>JAASTF010000194.1 GCA_021767525.1 Paracoccaceae bacterium | reverse complement strand
TGGGGCTGCAGGTGGCCATCGGGGCAGGCATCGCCGCGCCCGACCGGCCGGTGGTTCTGTTCACCGGCGATGGCGGCTTCATGATGGGCGGGATCAACGAGTTCAACACAGCCGTGCGCCTGAACCAGGACCTGATCGTGATCGTCTGCAACGACAGCGCCTATGGCGCCGAGCATATCCAGTTCCTCGACCGGCAGATGGACCCGGGGCTGTCGCAATTCGACTGGCCCTCCTTTGCCGAGGTCGCGACCGCCCTGGGCGGCAAGGGCATCCTCGTGACATCGGATGCCGAGCTTGACGCCGCCCTGCCCGAGATCGCCAAACGCGACCGGCCGCTGCTGATCGAATTGCGGCTAGATCCGCATGACGTGCCCCGAATGCGGGCCTGACGGGGGGCAGGCGGGGCGTGGCGCGGCGACATTCCCCGCCACATGCCCTATTCCTGCCTCAATTCTCTTCTAAATATTAATCTCATGATTCTGTGACAGGTGGGGGCTTGTTGACAGGAGACACGTCATGTTCCGCAAAACTGCTGCCGCGGCGCTTGCAATGGGATTGATGACCGGCGGGGCGTATGCCACCGAGCATGAGGTCGCGATCGTCGCAGGGGCCTTCTACCCTGAAATCACCTATGTCCAGCCGGGCGATACCGTCGTCATCTACAATGCCGACGACACGCCGCGCAAAGTGTTCGGCGACGAGTATCACTTCGTCACGCCGCAAATGCATAACGGCGACGAATACATCCTGACCATCTACGAAGACATGCCGAACGAGTATTTCGGCAAGTCGTTCACCGTGGAAGGCGGGGATGACACCGTCGGCGAAGGCAGCGTGCCCGCCGAAGAGGTCGCCGATGTCGATGAAGACGGCAAGACCATGCGCGGTGTGTTCAGCTTTGCACCGCCGCCGCTGGACGACTGATCCATCAGGCCGCTGACAGCGGGCGGGGCAGATCCGGCCCGCTGGCGCGGTTGGAATTGACGCGCGGATCGACGCGCCACGCCTTCAGGCCGTCCTTCGGGGTGGCCTTTAGGCATTCGGCCGGGTCGTTGCGGCCCGTCTCGCCCAGCCAGCGCGGCCACGCCTCGGGGTCCAGGATCACCGGCTGACGGTGGTGTATCGGTTCGATGTCCGGCCCGGCCTCGGTCGTGACAATGGCGCAGGTGGCGTTACGCGCGTCCTGCGCGCCCCACATCTGCCAGATGCCTGCAAAAACCATCGGCGCCGCGTCGCTGCGCGCGACATACCAGGGCAGGCGGTTGCCCTGCGAATCCTTTTCCCATTCGTAAAAGCCATCCGCCGGAATCAGGCAGCGCCGCTTGGCCATCGCGCTGCGAAAGGCGGGCTTGTCGGCTATGGTTTCGGCCCGTGCATTGATCAGCAGCGGCCCGTCGGTGGGCGATGAATACCAGTGCGGCAAGAACCCCCAGCGCATCGCGCCCACCCGCCGCCCCTGCCCGGTCGAAATGGCGGTGAAGATGCGGTTGGTGGGGCAGATGTTGTAATTCGGCAGATCGGGCAGGTCATTGGCCAGGCTGGCCTCGAACAGCTGCGCCATCGCGTCGGGGGGCAGGGTCAGGGAAAATCGTCCGCACATGAGCGCACGATAGCGCAAGCCGCACCCGATCCAAAGGCGTGGCTGCGCCACACATCATGTGTGTGTTTGCAGGGGCTTTGCCCCTCTTGGGCCTTCGGCCCAATTCACCCCAGAGTTTTCCTGGCAAGATGAAGCAGGGGACCTGCGCGAAAATGATTGACATGGTAAACTAATTTCGGAATCCTTGGCGTCAGCGAACGGGAGGAGACCATGCGCACTCAGGTGGCCATTATCGGTGGCGGGCCCTCGGGCCTGCTGTTGTCGCAACTGCTGTATACAAAGGGCATCGACAGCGTGGTGCTGGAACGCCGCTCGCGCGAGTACGTGTTGTCGCGCATCCGGGCGGGCGTGCTGGAGACCGGCATGGTCGAGCTGATGAAACAGGCCGGTGTCGGCGGCCGGATGATGCGCGAAGGGTTCGTGCATGACGGCACGCAGATCGCCTTTGACGGGCAGATGTTCCGCATCGATTTCAAAAAGCTTATCGACAAGACGGTGATGGTCTACGGCCAGACCGAGGTGACCCGCGATCTGTACGAGGCGCGCGATGCCGCCGGTGGCGTGGTGCTGCACGAGTGCCAGGCGGTGAACCCGCAGGGCCTGGATACCGACGCGCCATACGTCACCTTTCTGAAGGATGGCAAGGTGCACCGGCTGGATTGCGATTTCGTGGCCGGCTGCGACGGGTTTCACGGGCCGTCGCGCCAGGCCATCCCGACCGATCAGCGCCGCGAATACGAGCGCACCTACCCGTTCGGCTGGCTGGGCATCCTGTCGGAAACGCCGCCCGTGGATGACGAGCTGATCTATGCCAATTCCGAGCGTGGCTTTGCCCTGTGTTCGATGCGCAACGCCAATCTCAGCCGCTATTACATCCAGTGCGACCTGTCCGACAGCCCCGACGACTGGACGGACGAGGCGTTCTGGGACGAGTTGAAGCGCCGCATCCCCGAAGAGGCCGCCGATAAGCTGGTGACCGGCCCCTCGATCGAGAAATCCATCGCGCCGCTGCGCAGTTTCGTCTGCGAGCCGATGCGTTGGGGCCGGTTGTTCCTGGCGGGGGACGCCGCGCATATCGTGCCGCCCACCGGCGCCAAGGGGCTGAACACCGCGGCCAGCGACATCCATTACCTGTTCCACGCCTTCGACCGGCATTACAACGGGGGCGACAGCGAAGGGCTGGACCTGTATTCCGAAAAGGCGCTGGCGCGGATCTGGAAAACCCAGCGGTTCAGCTGGTGGATGACCACGCAGTTGCACCGCTTTCCGGATCAAAGCGCCTTTGACCTGAAAATGCAGCAGGCCGAACTGGCCTTTCTGCGCGACAACGAGGCCGCGCAAAAGGCGCTGGCCGAGGCCTATACCGGGATGCCCTATTGATGCTGATTGCCGATCTCGACGACCTGAAAATCCACTATACCGACGAGGGCGACCCGGCTGGCGCGCCCATCGTTTTCGCCAACTCGCTGGGCACCGACCTGCGGCTGTGGGACAAGATCGTGCCGATGCTGCCCGCGGGGCTGCGCATCATCCGCTATGACAAGCGCGGGCATGGTCTGACGCAGGCGACGGGCGCGCCTTACAAGATGGGCACGCTGGTCAGCGACCTGGAGCGGCTGCTGGATCACCTGAACGTCAAGGAGTGCCTGCTGGTGGGCCTGTCCATCGGCGGCATGATCGCGCAGGGGCTGGCGGTGAAACGGATGGACCTGGTGCGCGCCGTGGTGCTGTCGAACACCGGCGCCAAGATCGGCACGCCCGAGATGTGGGATGACCGCATCGCCGCCGTGCAAAAGGGCGGCATCGAGGCGCTGGCCGACGCCATCATGGAGCGGTGGTTTTCCGCGCCCTTCCGGCAGACGGCCGAGTTTCACGCCTGGCGCAACATGCTGGTGCGGCAGACGCTGGATGGCTATGCAGGCTGTTCGGCCGCCATATCGGGCACCGATTTCTATACGCCCACCAGCGGCTTGCGCCTGCCCGCGCTTGGCATTGCCGGGTCCGAGGATGGCTCGACCCCGCCCGACCTTGTGCGCGAAACCGTCGGCCTGATCCCCGGATCGAAGTTTGAGCTGATCCGTGGTGCGGGGCATTTGCCCTGCGTGGAAAAGCCTGATGAGTACGCCCGCATCCTGAACGCCTTTATTGCCGAGGTGGGCCATGTCTGATCGGTTCGACAAGGGGATGGAGGTGCGCCGCCGCGTGTTGGGCGACGCCCATGTGGATCGCGCCGAGGCGGCGAAAACCCCGCTGGACGAGCCGTTTCAACAGCTGATTACCGAAGGTGCCTGGGGCACGGTCTGGGCCTCTGACGGGATCACCCTGCGCGAGCGGTCTATGCTGACACTCGCGCTGTTGGCGGCCACGGGAAATTTCGACGAAATCCCGATGCATATCCGCGCCACCGCCCGCACGGGCGCCAGCAAGCAAGATGTGCTCGAGGCGTTCCAGCACGTCGCCATTTACGCCGGCGTGCCGCGCGCCAATCACGCGCTGAAACTGGCCAAACAAACCTACGCCGAGATGGAGGAGAACAACGAATGACCGACCTGGGCCCCCTGGTCCCGCGGCAAAGGGACATGCACCCTGTCCCCTATGACCCGGACTATAAAACCTCTGTCACGCGCAGCCCGAAATGGCCGCTGTTGTCGATGGAGTCTACGCCGTCCGAGGAAACCGGCCCGCGTTTCGGCCATTCCATGCTGGGCCCTCTCGACAACAACCTGATCCTGAATTACAGCCGCGACCCCGACAAACCGGCGGTGGGCGAACGCATCCTGATGCATGGCCGCGTGCTGGACGAGTTCGGCCGCCCCGTGCCCAACACGCTGGTGGAAATCTGGCAGGCCAATGCCGGCGGGCGTTATCGCCATATCAAGGACACGTATTTCGCCCCGCTCGACCCGAATTTCGGTGGCTGCGGGCGCACCATCACCGATGACGAGGGGCGCTATCAGTTCCTGACCATCCGCCCCGGCGCCTATCCGTGGCCCAACCGCGCCAATGACTGGCGGCCGATGCACGTTCATATCTCGGTTTTCGGCCACAGCTTTGGCCAGCGCCTGATCACCCAGATGTATTTCCAGGGCGATCCGCTGATCGATCAATGCCCGATCGCGGCCACCATCAAAAAGCGCAGCCAGCTCGACCGCCTCGTGGCGCCCCTGGACATGGCGATGGCCCGCCCGCTCGATTTCCTGGCCTACAAGTTCGACATCGTGCTGCGCGGCCGCCGCCAGACCATGTTCGAAAACCAGCTGGAGGGGATGTGACATGACCCAGCCACTCGACCGACTGATCGAAACACCCTCGCAAACCGGCGGGCCTTACGTGCATATCGGCTGCATCCCCACCTTCGCGGGGATCGAGGGCGTCTATCCCCAGGATCTGGGCCTGTCGCCCATCGCCGACGGCGCCAAGGGCCAGGTCATCACTATCACCGGCCAGGTGATCGACGGCACCGGCTGGGCGCTGCGCGACGCGCTGCTGGAAAGCTGGCAGGCCGATGCCGCGGGCAAGTTCCCAGGCCAAAACGGCGCCGACCCGAACGTGTCGGGCTTTTGCCGCTTCGCCGCCGACAAGGACAGTGGCGCGTTCACGCTGCGCACCGTCAAACCCGGCCCCGTGCCCGCCCGCGGTGGCGCGATGCAGGCCCCGCATATCAGCCTGTGGATCGCCGCGCGCGGCATCAATATCGGCTTGCACACCCGGGTCTATTTCGAGGACGAGGATAACAGCGCCGATCCCCTGCTGGCGCGGATCGAGCAGAAAAACCGCGTGCCCAGCCTGATCGCCACCAAGACGGGCGAAGGCGCGTATCGCTTCGACATCCGCCTTCAGGGCGAAAACGAAACCGTGTTCCTCGATATCTAAGCGCATCAGGGGCGGCCCCGCGCCGCCCCGTCCCCGCCATGCCCGATCCGTTCCAACCCGCCGATGACGACGCGCGCCAGTTGGCCCACAGCCTGCTGACCGGCGCCACCCAAGCCGCCTTGGCCGTGATCCGCCCCGGCACCGCGCTGCCCTCGGTCAGCCGCATCGCGCTGGCCACCGCGCCCGATGGCGCGCCGCTGTCGCTCGTCTCGTCGCTCGCCCCGCACACCGCCGCGCTGCAAACCACGCCCGATTGCGCGCTGCTCCTGGGCGATCCGGGCGGCAAGGGCGATCCGCTGATCCACCCGCGCCTGACGCTGCACGCCCGCGCCACGCTGATCGACCGCGACCATGCCGATCACGCGCCCCTGCGCGCGCATTACCTGGCCCAGCGCCCGAAATCGCAGCTTTACATCGACTTCCCCGATTTCCGCCTTGTCCACTTTGCCATCACCGACGGGCTGCTGAACGCAGGCTTCGGCAAGGCCTATCTGCTGAACCGTTCCGACATCATCCCCGGTTCCCCCGGCCCGCAAACCGTGCCAAAAGACGGGGCATGAGCAACTTTTTTCTGATCCACGGCGCAGCCCACGGGGCCTGGTGCTGGCGCGACGTGATCCCCGAATTGCAGGCGCTGGGGCATACCGCCCGCGCCATCGACCTGCCCGGCCACGGGGCGGACAAAACGCCCTATACCGACGTGACGCTCGACGCCTATGCCGATGCCATCACCGCCGCGCTTGACGGCCCCACCGTGCTGGTCGGCCACTCGATGGGCG
>JAASTF010000193.1 GCA_021767525.1 Paracoccaceae bacterium | reverse complement strand
GGTCGTCGAAGCGGGTCGAAACCGGCACCGCGCCGTCCCGCCATTCCACCTCTGCCCGCTGGTCTTGCATCGCGCTGTCCCTTACACCGGGGCGCAGGATGAACCGGGGCAGGAGCAATGGCAATGGTCGACGTGACGGTGCGCGGGGCGGGGATTTTCGGCCTGTCGATCGCCTGGGCCTGCGCGGCACGGGGGGCAAAGGTGCAGGTGGTCGATCCGTTCGGGCCGGGCGCGGGCAGCAGCGGCGGGATCGTCGGCGCGCTGGCCCCGCATGTGCCCGAGAACTGGAACGAGAAGAAGGCGTTTCAACTGGACAGCCTGCTGATGGCCGAGGCGTTCTGGGCCGAGGTGGCGGCGGCGGGCGGTGCCGATCCGGGGTATGCCCGGACGGGGCGGGTGCAGCCGGTGGCCGACGCGCGCGCGTTGGAACTGGCGCAGGCGCGGGCGCAGGGGGCCGAGGCGCTTTGGCAAGGCCGCGCGGTTTGGCAGGTGAAACGCGCGGAGCAGATGGGCGATTGGGTGCCCGACACGCCCAGTGGCTGGGTGATCTTCGACAGCCTGAGCGCGCGAATGCATCCGCGCCGCGCCTGTGCCGCGCTGGTGTCGGCGCTGGCCGCGCGGGGTGTTACGGTGGCGGCCGAAGCGCCGGATGCCGGCGCGGTTGTCCATGCGACCGGAGTGGCCGGGTTGGAAGAGATCAGCCGCGTCACCGGCGCGACCTTCGGCAACGGGGTCAAGGGGCAGGCTGCGTTGTTGCGGCTGGACCGGCGCGATGCGCCGCAGCTGTTCGTGGATGGGGTGCACGTGGTGCCCCATGCGGATGGCACGGTGGCGGTGGGGTCAACCAGCGAGCGCGACTATGACGCCCCCGGCAGCACCGATGCGCAGTTGGATACGGTGTTGGACCGCGCCCGCGCTGCCGTGCCTGCGCTGCGTGACGCGCCGGTGATAGACCGCTGGGCCGGGGTGCGGCCCCGCTCGAAAAGCCGCGCGCCGGTGTTGGGGGCGCACCCGCTGTATGCGGGGCAATTCATCGCCAATGGCGGGTTCAAGATCGGGTTCGGCATGGCGCCCAAGGTGGCGCAGGTGATGGCCGACCTGGTGCTGGAGGGGCACGACGCGATCCCCGAGGGGTTCAGGGCGTAAATCGCGCCATCGCCGGTCCGCGGGGTGGCGATGCGACCTTTGGAACTGTGCGCTTTATGGCGGCCAAGTCCGTATGACCTTGGATCTGCGCGTGAGGTCGACAAATCGCCAGCCCGGGGGGCGGACTGGCGATGGCGCGGCGGCCTGCGGCCGCTATTCGCGCCGGGTGCCTAGACCAACCATGCCAATAGGAACGACAGGCTAATCGCAGCCCCGACGGTCGCCAGCAGCAGCGCGAGCGAGGCCAGCCCCTGATGCCCGTATTCCTGCGCCAGAATGGGGTAGATACCGAACATCGGCATGGCTGCCGACAACACCACAGCCGTGGCCAGCGCGCCATCGGGCACCGGCAGGCCCAGCATCGGCGCTACAACCAGAGCACCCGCCACCAGCGCGGGGTGCAACACCAGCTTGGCCAGCGCGATCTGGCTGCCCAGCCACTTGTCGCCCTGCACCGACAACCCGGCCAGCGAGCCGCCAATCACCACCAGCGCCAGCGCCGAAGACGACGCGGCCAGCATATCCAGCGTGCGCAAAACCGGCGCGGGCAGGGCCAGCCCCGAAAGCGATATGGCGAACCCGGCCAGCAGGCCCATCACCATCGGGCGTTTCAAAAGGCCCCAGAACACGCCGCCCATCACCCGCAGGATCGACCGCCCGGCGCGTGGCCGGGACAGGTCCATCAGCAGCAGGCAGAGCGGGATCAGCAGGAAATTCTCGACCACGAAATTCAGTGCAAGGATGACGCCCGCAAGGTCGGGAAAGACCAGCAGCATCACTGGAAACCCCACATAGCCCGAGTTTGGGCAGGATGCGCCCATCGCCGCCACGCCCCGCCGGGCGGGGCCCACGCCCTGCGCCCAGACCAGCGCATAGGTCACGGCGATTGTGGCAAGCCCCCCAAGCGCAAAGACCCATAGGTAGCCGGGGTTCAGCACCTCGGCCATGTCGCGCCGGGCGATGGCCCCACACAGCAGCGCGGGCAGCGCGATGTGCAGCACGTAACGCCCCATCACGCGCATGTCGGCGGGGCTGAATACCGCAAAGCGCACCAATCCGAACCCCAGCGCGGCGGCGGCGAAGATGGGAAAGACGATGCCCAGAACCTCAGCCATCGGCGGCCCATCCGTTCGGAGCATGGCCGATCTCGGCCGCCAGGTCGCGGGCAAAGCGCAGCATGGTGGCCACGCGCGCCTGCGCGATGCGGCGGCCGGTTTCGGTGCTCATGCCGTCGGGCAGGCGCAGCAGCTTGGCGGGCCAGTGATCGAGCGAAAAACTCTGATCGTCGGGTGTGCGCGTTGCGGCGAAGGGGTCGTTCGCGTGGTAAAGCGCCCGGTCCAGCGCGCCCGACACGGCAAAGGCGCGGGCGATGCCGATGGCCCCTAGCGCATCCAGCCGATCGGCGTCGCGCAGGATGCGGGCCTCGGGCGTTTCAGGCGGGATGCCGGCGGAAAAGCTGTGCGCGGCGATGGCGTGCTGGGTGGCCGTGATCCGGTCGGGTGTCATGCCCAGCGTGGCCAGGTGCGGCGCGGCGGCCTGTGCGGAACGCATCGAGGCCTGCGCCCGGTCGGGCGCATCCTTGGGCAGGTTCACGAGGTCATGCAGGTAGGCGGCGGCGCAGAGCACAACCATATCGGCGCCGCCCTCGCCATCGGCAATCGCCTGTGCATTGGCCCAGACGCGGTCGAGATGGGCGAGGTCATGCGCGCTGTCCTGCGCCATGTCTCGCGCGGCGACGGCGCGGCAGGCGGCGCGCAGGGCGCTCACCCGATGCGGCCCCGGTTTTCCCCGATCTGGCCCCGATGCAGCAGCAGGTGATCCAGCAGCACGCAGGCCATCATCGCCTCGCCCACGGGCACGGCGCGGATGCCGACGCAGGGATCGTGGCGGCCCTTGGTGATGATCTCGGCCGCTTCGCCCGACTTGGTGATGGTCTGGCGCGGCTTCAGGATCGAGCTGGTGGGCTTTACCGCAAAGCGCACGACCACGTCCTGCCCGGTGCTGATGCCGCCAAGGATGCCGCCCGCGTGGTTCGACGAATAAACCGGCTGGCCGTCATTGCCCATGAAGATCTCGTCGGCGTTGTCCTCGCCCGTCAGGGTGGCGGCGGCCATGCCTTCGCCGATTTCCACGCCCTTGACGGCGTTGATGCTCATCATCGCGGCGGCAAGGTCGGTGTCGAGCTTGCCATAGACCGGCGCGCCCAGGCCCGCGGGCACGCCACGCGCCACCACCTCGATCACCGCACCGACCGAGTTGCCGGATTTGCGCAGACCGTCCAGGTAGCCCGCCCAATGGTCCGCCGCCTGCGCGTCGGGGCACCAGAACGGGTTTTCATCGATCTGGCCCATGTCCATCCGCTCGCGGTCGATGCCGTGGGGGCCGATCTGGGTCATGTAGCCGGTGATCTGAATCCCCGGCACCATCTGCGCCAGCGCCGCGCGGGCCAGCCCGCCCGCCGCCACCCGTGCCGCGGTTTCGCGCGCGGACGAGCGCCCACCGCCGCGATAGTCGCGGATGCCGTATTTCTGCCAATAGGTGATATCGGCATGGCCGGGGCGAAATTTCTCGGCGATCTCGGAATAATCCTTGGACCGCTGATCGGTGTTTTCGATCATCAGTTGGACGGGGGTGCCGGTTGTCTGGCCCTCGAACACGCCCGACAGTATGCGCACCTGGTCAGGCTCGCGCCGCTGGGTGGTGTATTTCGACTGGCCGGGCTTGCGGCGGTCCAGCCAGTGCTGGATCTGGCGCTCGTCCAGGGCGACACCGGGCGGCACGCCATCGACCGTGGCGCCCAGGGCGGGCCCGTGGCTTTCGCCCCAGGTGGTGACGCGGAAGATATGGCCGAAGGTGTTAAGCGACATGGCGCGGCGATCCTTGGTTCATGGTCAGGCCGGGGTTACCCGATTGCCGCGCGGGGCGCAATTGCGTGCGCCCCGTCTTATCGCCAGGCGTGGAAGTGATCGACCGGGCCGTGCCCGTGCCCCACGTCCAGCCCATCGGCGCCCGCGATGGCGGCGCGGATATAGGCCTTGGCCGCCCGTGCCGCGGCCAGCGGATCGCCCAGCCGCGCCAGCTGCGTGGCCAGCGCCGAGGACAGGGTGCAGCCCGTGCCGTGGGTGTTGGCGGTGGCGATGCGGGGGCTGTCCAGCCATTCGGCGCCGTCGGCGGTCAGCAGCAGATCGGGGCTGTGCCCGCCCGCCAGGTGCCCGCCCTTCAACAGCACCGCCCGTGGCCCCAGCGCCAGCAGCGCCCGTGCCTGATCCTGCATGGCGTCGCGGCTGTCGGCCTGTGGTGCATCCAGCAGGTCGGCGGCCTCGGGCAGGTTGGGGGTAAGGATCGTGGCCAGTGGCAGCAGCCGGTCGCGCAGGGCGGCCACGGCATCGGCGGCCAGCAGCCGGTCGCCGCCCTTGGCCACCATCACCGGGTCCAGCACGATGGGCACATCGCGGCCTGCCAGCGTGTCGGCCACGGCGGCGGTGATCTCGGCGCTGCCCAGCATCCCGATTTTCACCGCGTCCACGCGGATGTCATCGAAGACGGCGGCAACCTGTGCGGCCACGAAATCGGGGGGGATCATCTGCGCGCCGCGCACGCCCTGGGTGTTCTGAATGGTCAGCGCGGTCAGCGCGGCCATCGCGTAACCGCCATTGGCGCTGATCGCCTTGATATCGGCCTGGATACCGGCGCCGCCCGACGGGTCGGAGCCTGCGATGGACAGGATATTGGGGGTCATGCGTGCCTCCATGCGTCTACGAGTTCTCGGGTCGCGTGTTCGGGGTCGGGCGCGGCGGCGATGGCCGAGACGACGGCGATGCCTGCGCAGCCCGCCCGTTTCAGCGCGGGGATATCGGCCAGCCCGACGCCGCCGATGGCGACGGCTGGCACGGGCGATGCGGCGACGACCTGCGCCAGACCTTGCAGGCCCAGCGGTGCGGCGTGGTCGGGTTTCGTGGCGGTGGCGTGCACGGGGCCCGCGCCGATCAGGCTGATGGCATGCGCAGGCATGGCTGCCAGTTGCGCCGCCGTTTCGATGGACAGGCCCAGGTGCCGGTCGGGGCCAAGCGCCGCGCGCGCCTGTTCCGGGTCGCCATCGCCCTGGCCGATATGCAGACCGTCCGCCCCGCTGTCCAAGGCGACGGACAGCCGGTCATTCACGATCAGCGGCACGCCCGCTGCGCGGCACAGCGGCAGCAGGCGACGGGCCTGGGCGGTCATATCGGCATCGGTTGCGGTCTTGTCGCGCAGCTGGATCATCGCGGCACCGCCGCGCAGGGCGGCACGCACCAGCGCGTCGTCGCAGCCATCTGGGGTGACGAAATAGATCATGCCGGGCGGACCTTTGCGCCCTGTGTCACCTCGTCGGGCGTAAGGGCATATAGCGCGTCCAGGAACGCGGGTTGAAAGCTGCCGGGGCCGGTGGCCTGCGCGCCCGCGCGTTCGCCCGCCAGCCCGTAATAGGCCAGCGCCGCGACCGTGGCGGGCAGGGCGGGCTGGCCCACAAGAAAGGCGCCCACGATCCCGGTCAGCGAGCAGCCCATCACCGTGATCCGCGGCATCAATGGGTGGCCGTTGTCGATGCGCCATGCGTCCTGCCCGTCGGTCACGTAATCCTGCGCGCCGGTCACGGCGACCACGGCACCGGTGGCCCGGGCCAGATCGCGCGCCGCGCCTTCGGCGGCGGCCACGCTGTCGGCGGCGTCGGCGCCTTTGCCAGCGGCCTGCGCGCCGGCAAGCGCCAGAACCTCGGACGCGTTGCCGCGAATGACGGCTGGCCGCAACGCCAGCAACCGCGCGCCGGCGTCGCGGCGCAGCGCGGTGGCGCCCACGGCGACCGGGTCAAGCACCCAGGGCGTGCCATTGTCATGGGCGACCTTTGCCGCCGCTTCCATTCCGTCCAGCCAATGGGGACTAATCGTGCCGATATTCACCGTCAGCGCCTGGGCGATCGCGGCAAACTCGCCCGATTCGCGCGCGTCATGCACCATCGCGGGCGACGCGCCCGCGGCCAGCATGACATTCGCCATCACGTTCATGGCCACGTAATTGGTGATGTTCTGCACCAGCGGTGCGGTGTCGCGCATGGTTTGCAGGTGGGTGCCCCAGTCG
>JAASTF010000192.1 GCA_021767525.1 Paracoccaceae bacterium | reverse complement strand
CGCGCCGGGCGGTTCAGCACCGCCAAGGGGCACGGGTTCAGCGGCGATGACCTGCTGCGCAGCCGCATGATCGAAACGCTGATGTGTTTCTTCCGCATCGACGCGGACGAGCTGGTGGCCGAGTACGGCGCAAACCGCGCCCAGCTGATGGCCGAGTTCAAGCGCGTGAATGCCCAGTTCGACGGGCTGCTGCGCGTGACCGAGCGCGGCCTTGACGTGCCGCCCGAGGCGCGCCCGCTGACCCGCATGATCGCCCGCGCCTTCGACGCCTACGACCTTAGCAAGGCGGGCCACAGCTCGGCCATCTGACGGCCGTGCGCATCGCCACCTTCAACATCCAGAACCTCCGCCTGCGCGGCGGGGGTCTGGATGGGGCGCATGACCGCGACACGCCCGACCGGCCCGATCCTTGTGCCGACCGGATCGACCGGCGGCTGGGCGCGCAGGTGATCGCGCGGCTGGGCGCCGATGTTCTGGCCCTGCAAGAGGTGTTCGACCAGGCCACGCTGGATCATTTCCACGACGCGTTCCTATTGCCCGCGGGCGTGCCCGCCTATCCGCATCGCATATGCCTGCCCGGCAATGACGGGCGCGGACAGGACGTGGCGCTGTTGTCGCATATCTCGCCCCTGTCTGTCACCAGCCACGCGGCCCTGCGCCCGGCCGATCTGGGGCTGGACCCGCCGCCGGGCTACCACCCCGACACGCCGATCTTTCGCCGCGATTGTTTGCAGGTGGCGCTGCCGGGCGTCACGCTGTTCATCTGCCATTTCAAGGCGCCCTGGCCCGACCCGGAAACCGCCTGGACCGTCCGCCGGCACGAGGCGCTTGCCGTGCGCCACCTGGTTCAGGCCAGCGGCGCGACACACTGGCTGATCCTGGGTGACCTGAACGAGCCTGCGCATCCGGCCGACGATCCGGCCACCGCGCCGATCCTGCCGCCCTTTTCGACCGACCTGATGGCGCGGCTGCCGCAGGGCGCGCGCTGGTCGGCGCATGATGCCTGGGATGACATTTATTGGCGGGCGGACGGGATGCTGGCCAGCCCGTCGCTGGCCCGCGCCTTTCCTGATGCCCTGCCCGAATTGCACCGCGAGGGGCTGGCGCTTGAGGCGCGCAGGCACACGGGCGCGCATCTGCCGCAGGTGGGCCATCACCGCCCCCACGCCAGCGACCACGCCGCCTTGGTGATTGACCTGCCGGGCCTTGGCGGCGCAGGCTGACCCATGGCACGATTGATCCATCTTGCCGCCGCGCTGCTGATTGCCGGCACGGCCCAGGCGCAAAGCCCGCTGATCTGCCCCGGCGGCGACCGGGTGATCGCCCCCGACCCGGGCCTTGCCACGCGGGTCTGCGACACGCTTACCCTTGCGCTGCCGCAACTGGCGGCCTGCCACCTGCCCCACGACCGGCCCCTGACCGTCGAGGTGACCGATGCGCTACGCGGGCCGCACCCCGATTGCATGGGTGTCTACGATTGCCAGGCCGACCGCATCGCGGTTCTACCGCCTGCTACGCTGGCGACGCTTTTCGCGCCCGATGCCACCTATGCCCGGATCGACCCCGCGCTGCTGTTCGACAGCGTTGTGGTGCACGAGGCGACCCATGCCCTGATCTATCACCGCATGGGCCCCAACAGCGGCCCGGGTGCCCAGAACGAATACATGGCCTATGCAATGCAATACGCCTTTCTGCCCGACGCCGCGCGCGACCGCCTGCTTGCGGGCAACATGACCGATGGCGCGGTGACGCTCGACAGCATGAACGGGGTGATCCTGGCGATGTCGCCGCCACATTTCGCCGCGCGGGTCTGGCAGCATTTCAGTGCGCCGGGCAATGGCTGCGCGCTGTTCCAGCGGCTGGTGTCGGGGCAGGTGCGCTTTGGCGACGGCCCGCATCCCTGAACCGTCCGTGCATCGGGCAAGCGGGGATGGTGGGCAGCTCTGCCCACCCACCTTACGGCGCTACCCCGCCAGATCCAGCGCCGCAGACAGCAGCGTGCGGGCGTAATCCGTTTGCGGATTGGTAAAGACCTGTTCGGCCGGGCCAGCCTCGACCACGTCGCCCTGTTTCATCACCATGATCTTGTGGCTCATGGCGCGCACCACGTTCAGGTCGTGGCTGATGAACAGATAGGCCAGCCCGTATTTCACCTGCAAATCGCGCAAAAGATCGACGATCTGCACCTGCACCGTCATGTCCAGGGCGCTGGTCGGTTCGTCCAGCACCAAAAGGCGCGGGCGCAGGATCATGGCGCGGGCGATGGCGATGCGCTGCCGCTGGCCGCCGGAAAATTCATGCGGGTACCTGTGCATCGTCGCCGGGTCCAGACCGACCTCTTCCATGATCTGCGCGACCAGGCCCTGTTCCTTTTGCCCCTCGGGCACACCATGCACGCCCAACCCCTCGGCGATGATCTGTTCGCAGGTCATGCGGGGGCTCAGACTCCCGAACGGGTCCTGAAACACGATCTGCATTTCGCGGCGCAGCCGGCGCAGCTTTTTGGTCGACCAGCCGCGCACATCCTGCCCATCATAGGTGATGGCGCCCGTCGACTGGATCAGCCGCATGATCGCCAGGGCCAGCGTCGTCTTGCCCGACCCGCTTTCGCCCACGATGCCCAGCGTTTCGCCGGCGCGCACGTCGATTGTGGCGTCATTCACCGCCTTCACATGGCCCACGGTGCGTTTCAGAAACCCCTTCTGGATCGGAAACCAGACGCGCAGATGGTCGGTCGAAACCAGCGTTTCCGCCCCCTCGGGCACCGGGGCGGGAATGCCCGTGGCCCGCGCACCCAGCAGTTTCTGGGTATAGGAATGCTGCGGATTGGCGAAAATTTCGGCCGTCGGCCCGGCCTCGACGATCTCGCCATCCTTCATCACGCAGACCTTGTCGGCGATGCGCTGCACGATGCCAAGGTCATGGGTGATGAACAAAAGGCCCATATCCTCGGTCTCTTTCAGCTCGGCCAGCAGCTCCAGGATCTGCGCCTGGATGGTCACGTCCAGCGCCGTTGTCGGCTCGTCCGCGATCAACAGGTCGGGCTTGTTGGCCAGCGCCATCGCGATCATCACGCGCTGCCGCTGCCCGCCCGACAATTCGTGTGGATAGGCGGTCAGCCGCTCGGCGGCGTTGCGGATGCCCACGCGGTCCAGCAGTTCCAGGATACGGTCGCGCAGCGCCGCGCCCTGCAAACCCTGGTGCAGCTCGATCGATTCCCGCAGCTGCCTTTCGATCGTGTGCAGCGGGTTGAGCGAGGTCATCGGCTCTTGAAAGATGAAACTGATGTCGTTGCCGCGCACCTGGCGCAACAGCTTGTCGCTGGCGCCGATCATCTGCTGGCCTTCATAGGTCACATCGCCCGCCACCTGGGCCGAGGGCGGCAACAGCCCCACGGTCGACAGCGCGGTGACCGACTTGCCCGAGCCGCTTTCGCCCACCAACGCCACCGTTTCACCCCGGTCGACGCTGAACGACACGCCGCGCACGGCGGTGTTCACCTTGCCGTCCTGGCGAAACGCCACGGTCAGGTCGCGAACCTCAAGCACGCTCATTGAAAGGTCTTCCTCGGGTCGAACGCATCCCGCACGCCTTCGAAGATAAAGACCAGCAGGGACAGCATGATGGCAAAGGTGAAAAACGCGGTGAAGGCCAGCCAGGGCGCATCCAGGTTCTGTTTCGCCTGCAGCGTCAGCTCCCCCAAAGACGGCGCCGACGAGGGCAGGCCGAAGCCCAGGAAATCAAGGCTGGCCAGCAACCCGATGGTGCCAGTCACGATAAAGGGCAGCATGGTCAGCGTGGCCACCATCGCGTTGGGCAGCATGTGGCGGAACATGATCGTCCAGTTGCTGACGCCCAGCGCCCGGGCCGCGCGCACGTATTCCAGGTTGCGGGCGCGCAGGAACTCGGCCCGGACCACGCCCACCAGCGCCGTCCAGCCGAACAGCACCGTTATGAAGACAAGTAACCAGAACCCCCGCCCCAGTATCGCGAACAGGATGATGATGACGTAAAGCTGCGGCATCGCCACCCAGATCTCGATCACGCGCTGGAATATCAGGTCCAGCCAGCCGCCGAAAAAGCCCTGCAACGCGCCGGCGATGATGCCGATGATGCTGGCCAGCGTCGTCACGATCAGCGTGAACAGGATCGACAGGCGGAAGCCATAGATCACCCGCGCCAGCACGTCGCGCTTGGTGTCGTCGGTGCCCAGCCAGTTCTGCCCGTCGGGTGGCAGGGGGGCTGCGCCGGGCCGGTCCACCGTGGTGTCATAGGAATAGGGCAAGGGCGGCCACAGCGCCCATCCCTTTTCGATAGGCGCCCCGTTCACCTGCCCGTCGGCGGCATCCTCGATCAGCTGCTCGGGGGCATCGAAACACTCTTCCAGCCCGCCGGTGGCGATCAGGCATTGCACCACCGGGTCGCGGTAATCGGCCTCGGTCTGGAAATCGCCGCCGAACGCGGTTTCGGGGTAAAAGCGAAAGATCGGGGTGTGATACTCGCCGCGATACTGCACCAGGATCGGCTTGTCATTGGCCAGGAACTCGGCGAACAGCGACAGGCCGAACAGGATCGAAAACAGGATCAGCGACCAGAACGCCCGCTTGTTGCGGCGAAAGTTGCGCCAGCGGCGCTGGTTGAGGGGCGACAGCGCCATGACCTAGCCCTCTCGCTTTTCGAAATCGATGCGCGGATCGACCAGCACATACATCAGATCGCTCAGCAACCCGACCAGCAGGCCAATCAGGCCAAAGATGAACAGCGTGCCAAAGACGATCGGGTAATCGCGCTGCAACGCCGCCTCGAACCCCAACAGGCCCAGACCGTTCAGCGAAAACAGCTTTTCGATGATGATCGAGCCGGTGAAGAAAATGCTGATGAACGCCGCCGGAAAACCCGCGATCACGATCAGCATCGCGTTGCGGAACACATGCCCATACAGCACCTGCTTTTCGCTCAGCCCCTTGGCGCGGGCGGTGATGACATATTGCTTTTTGATCTCGTCGAGAAAGCTGTTCTTGGTCAGCAGCGTCAGCGTGGCAAAGGCGCTGATGGTCGAGGCGATGACAGGCAAGGTGATGTGCCAGAAATAATCGCCCACCTTTTCATACCAGGTCAGCGTCTCCCACACCGCCTGTTCGCTGGTCAGGCCGCGGAACGGAAAGATTTGCAGATACGAGCCACCGGCAAACAGCACCAGCAGCAGAATGGCGAACAGGAAACCGGGGATCGCATAGGCCACGATCACCACGGTCGAGGTCCATCCGTCAAAGCGTGACCCATCCTTCACCGCCTTGCGCACGCCCAGCGGGATCGAGATCAGGTAGGCCAGCAAGGTCGACCACAGGCCCAGCGAAATCGACACCGGCATCGCCTGCAGGATCAGGGTGGTGACCTCTTGTTTCTTGAACCAGCTTTCCCCGAAATCGAACCGCGCGTAATTCCACATCATGTTGAAAAACCGCTCGACCGGGGGGCGGTCGAACCCGAACTCGCGCTCCAGTTGGGCGATGAACTCGGGCGGCAGGCCACGGGCGCCGATATATTCCTCGTTCTGGGGGATATCCATGCCGGCGTCATTGCCGCTGCCGGCGAAACCGGCGGTCACGTCGCCCTGGCCCTGCATCTGGGCGATCACCTGTTCCACAGGGCCGCCCGGCACAAATTGGGTCAGGACGAAATTGATCAGCATGATCCCGAACAGCGTCGGAACGATCAGCAACAATCGCCGCAGGATATAGGCGCCCATCTGCCCGCTACCACTCTGATTATCTCAATGCGCCTTCGGCCCGTATTTCCGCGGCCCTTTCGGCGTCATACCACCAGAAATCCAAAAGGCCCACAGAATAGGTCGGCAGGGTTTCGGGGTGATCGTATTGATCCCAGTAGGCGATCCAGACATCGGGGTTGTACCAGACCGGGATCATGAACCGCTCCCACCGCAGGGCGCGGTCCAGCGCGCGCAGCGCCACGTCGCGCTCTTCGATGGTTTCGCTCATCAACGAGGCGTCGATGATCGCGTCCACCATCGGGCTGGCCAGGCCGGCCGGGTTGAACAGCGAAAATTCCGCCTCTTTCGAGCCGTACATCTGATGCAGGCCGGTGCCGGTATCCAGGAACGCGCGATACTGGTCAAAGATCAGGTCGAAATCGCGGTCGCGTTCGCGCAACGTGTATTGCGACGGGTCCACCTTTTCCACCCGCGCATCGATGCCCATTTTCTGCAGGTTCTGCACGAAGGTTTCGACCACAGATTCCAGCGTGG
>JAASTF010000191.1 GCA_021767525.1 Paracoccaceae bacterium | reverse complement strand
TCGTCACCGAATACGTGGCCACCGACGAACGCACCGGCCCGCGCTTTCCGCTGTTGCTGACGACGGGGCGGATCCTGTCGCAGTATAACGTGGGCGCCCAGACGCGGCGCACCGAAAACGTGGTCTGGCACGATCAGGACGTGCTGGAAATCCACCCCCATGACGCCGAAAACCGCGGCCTGCGCGATGGCGACTGGGTGCGGCTGGCCAGCCGCTCGGGCGAAACCTCGCTGCGCGCGAAAATCACCGACCGGGTCAGCCCCGGCGTGGTCTACACCACCTTCCACCACCCCGACACGCAGGCCAACGTGATCACCACCGACTATTCCGACTGGGCCACCAACTGCCCCGAATACAAGGTGACGGCTGTGCAGGTCAGCCCGTCGAACGGCCCCAGCGCGTGGCAAGAGGATTACGCCGAACAGGCCGAGAAATCACGCCGCATCCTGCCGGCGGCCGAGTGATGGCGATGCGCGCGCATAAATCCCTCACCGGGCTGTCGGTGCAGGCGGGCGGGCAACGCGGCATCAACCGCGCCCTGCCCGACGAGGTGCCGGTGGCGCTGGTCTTCGACGGCACGACGCAGGCGGTGATGATGGCCAGCCCCGGCGACATCGCCGATTTCGCCCACGGGTTCGCGCTCAGCGAGGGGCTGATCGACAGCCTCGACCAGATCGAAGGGTTCGAGGAAATCACCCACGACCGCGGGATCGAGGCGCGGTTCTGGCTGCGTGACGACCGCGGCGCGGCGCTGAAAGAACGCCGCCGCGCGATGCTGGGCCCGGTGGGCTGCGGCCTTTGCGGGATCGACAGTCTCGACGCCGCGCTGCGCGCCCTGCCGCGCCTGCCCGACAGCAGCCTGCGCCTCTCCGCGGCCGAGGTCGCCGGCGCCACCGATGCACTGCGCGACCACCAGCCGCTGCACGATCGCACCCGCGCAGCCCATGCCGCGGGCTTTTTGCAACCGGGGCGCGGCATCACCTGCGCGCGCGAGGATGTGGGCCGGCACAACGCGCTGGACAAGCTGATCGGCGCGCTGGCCCGCCAGGGCACCGATCCGGCCACCGGCGCCTTCGTCATCACCAGCCGCGTCTCGGTGGACATGGTGCAGAAAACCGTCCTCGCCGGCGCGCCCGCGCTGATCGCCGTGTCGGCCCCCACCGCGCTGGCCATCGACATGGCCGAGCAGGCCAACTTGACGCTCGCCGCCTTCGCGCGCGGCGACGGGTTCGACATCTACGCCCACCCCCACCGCATCATCGACGAGGCCTGACATGACGCCCGAAAAACTGACCATGATGGCCAACCAGATCGCCACGTTTTTCAAAACCCAGCCGGGCGACGATCAGGCCCAGCGCGTCGCCGCCCATATCAACGATTTCTGGGAACCGCGGATGCGCGCCCACCTGGCCGACCACGTGGCCCGGGGCGGCGCAGGGCTCGACCCGCTGGTGATCGCCGCGATGGATCACATCCACGTCCCGGCCTGATCTTCATCTTGCCCCTAAACTCCGGGGGTTTGGGGGCAGAGCCCCCATCACCCGAGGGCCCGCAAGGGCCCGAGATACCAAGCGTCGCGTCAGCGACACCGCTGGATCGCCGCTATAGCCCGGGCAACCACAGCGCCAGCTGCGGAAAGATCACCAGCAACACCACCAGGATCAGCGAACAGCCCATGAAGGGAAAGGCCGACACGTAGATGTCGCGCATCGTCGTTTCGGGTGGCGCCACGCCCTTCATAACGAACAACAACAAACCGAAGGGCGGCGTGGTGAAACTGATCTCCAGCGCCAGCAGCATGATCAGCCCGAACCACACCAGGTCGAACCCCAGCGACTGCGCCAGCGGAAAGAAAATCGGCACGGTCAGCAGCATCATGGAAATCTGCTCCATGAACATGCCCAGCAGCAGCAGCACCCCGAACATCACGCACAGCATCGCAATCGGCGCCAGATCGTAACCGGTGGCCCAGTCGATCAGCCCGCTTGAGGCGCCGGAAAACGCCAAGAGCTGGCTGAACGTGGCCGAGCCAAAGACGATCAGATAGGCCATCAGCGTCACTTTCAGCGCGCCCACCACCGATTTCTTCAACGCCTCCCAGGTCAGGCAGCGAAAGATCACCGCCAGGATCAGCACGCCCAGCGCGCCAAAGGCCGCCGCCTCGGATGGCGTGACGATCCCGCCCACCATCATCGCCACGATGATGACCATGACCGACAGCATCGGGATGATATCGCGCGCCAGCAGCGCCAGCTTGCGGCCCAGGGGCATCGCCTCGACCTCGTAGGGCGGGGCCGCCGACGGGTCGATCCGTGTCTGCACCCAGATCGTGCCGATATACATCGCGGCCAGGATCAGCCCCGGTATGATGCCCGCGATCAGCAGCGCGCCCACATCGATCCGCGCCAGCGTCGCCAGCAGCACCGCCAGCGCCGAGGGCGGAATGATGATCGCCAGCCCCCCGGTGCCCAGGATCGGGCCGATGGACATGTGTTTCTTGTAGCCGCGCTTGCTCATCTCGGGCACCATCAGGCTGCCCAGCAGCGCGGTCGATCCCATGCTCGACCCCGACAGCGTGGAAAACCCGGTGCCGCCCAGCACCGTCACGTAACTCAACCGCCCCGGCAGTTTGCCCATCAGCCGGTCGATCGCGTTGAACATCCGCGCGCCCAGCCCGGTGTGAAAGAATATCTCGCCCATCAGCAGAAACAGCGGGATGGGCACCAACGCGAACTTGGTCAGCGACCCCAGCCCGTTGTTCAGCAGGGCCGAAACCCCCCGCTCGCCGCCCATGAACACCCAGGCGCCTACGATATTCGCCGCCAGAAAGGCCAGCGCCACGGGCATCCCCAGCGCCATCAGCCCCACGATCGAGCCCAGAAGAAGGGCCAGTGCCTCGTACCATTCCATTATTCGTGTATCCCCGCCTCGCCCGAGTGCAACAAATCGTCCCCAAAGACGAAGCGCGCGAATTCCACCGCCATCAGGCCAAAGCTGACGGGGAACGAGATCGTCAAAATCCAGCGCGGAAAGTAATAGGCGCGCAGGTCATAATCGTTGCGCTCAAGATTGGTGGCCACCAGGTCGGCCCCCTTCCACGCCAGGATCACGCAGACCGCCACGCACAGAATGGCAACCGCGCGGCTGACCACGCGGCGCAACGCCTCGGGCAGGGCGGCGGTGACCAGTTCGATATGCACATGGCCCTTTTCACGCACCAGCCAGGGCGCGCCCAGCATCGTCATGTACAAAAGCGCGTATTCAGACGAGGTGAAAAGCCACGCAAAAGGCTGCAGGCCCGCGTTGCGCATGGCGACCGACACGATCACCGACACCATCAGCCAGATCAGCATCGCCCCCGCGACGCCCGCCATCAGGTAGAGAAACCCGGTATAGATGCGGATAAGCGCCTGCATCCCCTGCCCCTTTGTTATGAAAAGGGGCGGCTCCAGCATGGGCCGCCCCGCTTGGCATCACTTGTCGGCTTCGGGATCGTAGAACTTGCCGATCAGCTCGTCATACATGCCGTCGCCCATCGGGTGCTCGGCCATCAGGCCCTTCATCCGCTCCCAGGTCTTTTCGCGCGCGGCGGCCAGGTAATTGGCCTTGGCCTCGCCTTCCAGGCTGACCACCTGCATGCCCTGCTCGTCCAGCGCGGCGAAATCGGCATCACGCTTTTCGCGCAGGGCGGCCACGCTGTCTTTTTCGTGCTGGATCGCCACGTCCTGCAGGATCTGCTTGGCCTCGTCCGACAGGCTGTTCCAGCGGTCCAGGTTCACGATCACGCCCAGGTCGGTCGAGAAGAAACACGGCTCGATCCGATAGTTCAGGAACTCGTTCCACTTCAGGTCAATGAGGCCGATCTGCGTCCAGCCGGTGGCATCCACCACGCCACGCTCGAGCGCCGAGTAGACCTCGGTCGTGGGCAGGTCGATCACCTGCGCGCCCAGGTAGTTGGTGAAGAACGCGTTATACACGGCGTTGCCGCGCAGCTTCAGCCCTTCGACCGACAGGTTGCCGGCATCATCGAACTCGGGCGCGTTGCGGGTCCACAGGTTGTAGCACACGCCGCTGTCGAACCAGCCCAGGTATTTCACACCCATCTTCTGCTGGTGGATCTGGTCGATCATCTCGATCCCGCCGTTTTCACGGGTTTCCACCGCGGTCAGGTTCGACGCCACCAGCGCATCCTTCTCGGGCAGCGCGCCGCCGTAGAACGACCCTGGGGTATAGACCATGTCCACGATCCCGTCGCGCACGGCGTCGGGCTGCTGGAACATGCCGATGGCCTCGGGGCCGCCGCGCACCTCGATCTGCACCACGCCGTCACCGGCCTCGTTCACCTTGTCCACGAAGGACAGGAACGACTGGGTGTAGATCAGCGTTTCGGGAAACGCGTGCACGGCGGTCAGGGTTTCCTGCGCCTGTGCCGCACCCACCATGGACGAGGCCGCCATAAGGCCGCCAATAATCGTGTGTTTCATAGTCTTCTCCTTTACCCCGGGGTTGCCCCCGGCCCTGTTGTGGGGGGCGCTTTCGCCCCCGGTTTTTGCCACCCCTCGCCCGGGGCAGGCGTTCAGTTCCCGGGCCAGGCCCAGGGATGCGCCGCGCGACGGGTGTCGCGAAACGCGGTGATTTGCCTGGCGTGGCTGGCGGTCATGTCGATGTCGTCCCAGCCGTTCATCAGCTTGGTGCGCGCCACGTCGTTCAGATCGAAGGCGTGGGTCTGCCCCGCGACACTGGCGGTGCGATTTTCAAGGTCGATCTTGGCGGCGGCCACCCCACCCGCCAGCGCGGCGATCAGTGCCTCGACCGTGTCGCTATCCATCCGCGCGGGCAACAGGCCGTTATTCACCGCGTTGCCCGCGAAAATATCGCCGAAACTGGGGGCGATGACCGCGCGAATGCCGTAATCCACCAGCGCGTAAACCGCCGCCTCGCGGCTGGACCCGCTGCCGAAATTGCGCCGGGCCACCAGCACCGTCGCGCCTTTGTGGACGTTCAGCGGAAAGCCGCGCTGCTCGGCGCCCTCGGCATCGAACCGCAGATCATGCAGCAGGAAGGGCCCATAGCCTTCGGATCGGGGCCGCGACATGAACCGCGCCGGGATCAGCTGGTCAGTGTCGATGCTTTCCATCGGCAGCGCCAGGGCCGTGCCCTCATGGATGGTCCAGCCCTTGCTCATGCGCGGCCCTCCAGCATCGGGCGCACGTCGGTCAATTCACCTGCCACGGCGGCGGCGGCGACCATGGCCGGGCTCATCAGATGGGTGCGCGCGCCGCGCCCCTGCCGGCCGCGAAAATTGCGGTTGGTGGAACTGGCACAGCGATTGCCCGCCGGCACCAGGTCGCCATTCATGCCCACGCACATGGAACAGCCGGCCTCGACCCATTCCAGCCCGGCATCGGTGAAAATGCGGTCCAACCCCTCTTGCTCGGCCTGTTTCTTGACCAGGGCCGAGCCGGGCGAGACAAGCCCCGGCACTTTCGCCCGCCGCCCCGCCAGAACGGCGGCAGCCAGGCGCAAATCCTCGATCCGTCCGTTGGTGCACGACCCGATGAACACCTGGTCCACCCTGGTGCCCGCCAGCGGCTTGCCGGGGGCCAGGCCCATATACTCCAACGCTTCGCGGGCGCGCTGCGCCTTGGCGTCGGGCAGGCTGTCGGGGTTGGGAATCGCGGCGGTGATCGGCAGCGCCTCTTCCGGGCTGGTGCCCCAGGTGACGGTGGGGGCGATGTCGGCGGCGGCGATCTCAACCTCGCGGTCGAACAGGGCGTCGGCGTCGCTGGGCAGGCTCTGCCAATCCGCAACCGCGCGGTCGAAATCCGCACCCTGCGGCGCAAAGGGACGCCCCTTGATATAGTCGAATGTCACGTCGTCCGGCGCCACCTGCCCCAGACGCGCGCCGCCCTCGATCGACAGGTTGCACAGCGTCATCCGCCCTTCCATCGTCAGGCCCCGCACCGCGCTGCCCGCGTATTCGATGGCATGCCCCCGCGCCCCGTCAGCCCCCAGCAGCGCGATCCAGTGCAGCGCGATATCCTTGGCCGTCACCGCCGGGCCCAACGCGCCCTCGACGGTGATCCGCATCGTCTTGGGCCGCGTCTGCCAGATGGTTTGCGTGGCCAGCACATGCGCCACCTCGGTCGCGCCGATGCCAAAGGCCAGCGCGCCGAACGCCCCGTGGGTCGAGGTATGGCTGTCGCCGCAATTCACCGTCAGCCCCGGCAGGGTCAGCCCCTGTTCCGGGCCCAGCACAGGCACGATGCCCTGCCGCGGA
>JAASTF010000190.1 GCA_021767525.1 Paracoccaceae bacterium | reverse complement strand
TGGCACGTGGACGAGGTCTTCGTGAAGATCAACGGTGAGCGGTACTACCTCTGGCGAGCTGTCGATCACGAAGGAGAGGTGCTTGAGAGCGTCGTCTCTAAGCGAAAAAACAAGCGTTCTGCATTGAAAATGCTCAGGAAATTAATGCGGCGATATGGTCAGCCAGAAGTGCTGGTCACGGATCGGCTTGCTTCCTACAAAGCCGCGCTTCGCGACATTTGATGTGAAGGACGGCAAGCCTGTGGGCGTTGGCTCAACAACAGAGTCGAGAACTCGCATCTGCCATTCCGACGACGAGAAAGGGCGATTCAGCGCTTCCGGCTGATGCGAAGTTTGCAGAAATTCGTCGCCGTCCATTCCTCCATTTTCAATCACTTCAACCGGGATCGCAGCCTCTCCAAGCGAGATCATTTCAAGCAGAACCGAACCGCCGCTCTTGCAGAGACGAGTTCGAATTAGTCTGACAGCACCTTGCCCGCGATGCCCCTGCAAAAACGAAAACGGCCGCCCGGCGAAGGGCGGCCGTTGTTGTGTTCGACAAGCGGATCAGTCGCTTTCGGCCGAGATGATATCGCCGAACCGTTCCCAGCTTTCGCCGGTAAAGCGCATCAGCTGTTCGGCCTCGACCGGGTAGAAGTCGGTTTCGGACGTGTCGACCACGATGCCCGGCAGCAGCATCGGCACGCGCAGCTCTTTCATCGAGGATGCCTTGGCCATGATGTTCTCGGGGCTGTAATCGCCCTCGGCACGCTTGAGCACGTCAAGCAGGGTCATGCAGGCCGAATAGCCGATCACCGTCAGGTTCGAGGTCTTGTCGCCATCGGGGTAATACTTGTCCATGAAGGCGGACCATTCCAGGTATTCGGGGTGTTCGGCCCATTCCGGATCGGTCGGGTCCATCAGGTAGCCGGCCGAGATGATGCCCTGGCTGGCTTCGATGCCGGCGGGCTTGATAACCGCGCCGATCGAGTTCGAAACCGAGTTCAGAAAATGCGTCGGCTGCCAGCCGATTTCATGCGCCTTGCGGATGGCCTGGGCGGCGAATTTCGGCGTGGTGATGTTGAAGAACGTGTCGGCGCCCGACGACTTGAACGAGATGATGGCGCTGTCGATGGTGGGATCGGCCACTTCGTAGGGGGTTTCCGCCACGATCATCTCGTCGGCCTTGTCGCCCAGCCCTTCCTTGAATCCGTGCAGGTAATCCTTGCCGTAATCGTCGTTCTGATACAGCACGGCAATCTTTGCATCGGGATTGTTTTCAAGGATGTACTTGGCATAGATCTTGGCCTCGGTGGGGTAGGTCGGCTGCCAGCCCATCGTCCAGGGGAAGTTTTCCGGATCGCCCCATTTCGAGGCGCCGGTGGCCAGGAAAAGGTGCGGGATCTTCTTGGCGTTCATGTATTTGTGGATGGCCGAGTTGGTGGGCGTGCCAAGTGCCTGGAAATGCAGCTGGATGCCGTCACGCTCGACCAGCTTGCGGGTCTGTTCGACCGTTTTGGGCGGCGAGTAGCCATCGTCGTAGCTGATGAATTCGATCTTGTCCTCGCCAAGATAGCCGGTGTCGTTGGCCCAGTTGAAACAGGCCGCCGCGGTCTGGCCGATCTGGCCATAGGCCGAGGCCGGGCCGGAATAGGGCATCGTGTTGCCGATCTTGACGGTTTGCTGCGCGACGGCGGCGGTGGCCATAAAGGCCAGGGCCGCGCCGGTCGCCATCATCATGGTGCGCTTGGATTGCATGGTTCTCTCCCTTTGGTTGGTTATGGCTGTTATGACAGCAGCCGTTTTATTCTGCCCGCTATGGCACGGAGCAGGCCCCCCGCCCCGGAGGGGGCGAGGTATATGATAAGCACAAGGATCACGCCGTAGATCACGCCGGATAGCCGTATGAATTGCTGTTGCATCTCGTTGCCCGAGGGCAGCGCATCGGCAAATCCGCCGATATTGGCGACCCACAGAACGATGTCGTCGAACACTTCGGCGATGTTGGGGAAATACAGCATCGCCAGGCCGCCGATCAGGCAGCCCTGCAGCCAGCCGACCCCGCCGATCACCATGCCGACCAGGATCAGCACCGCGAAGATGAAGGTAAAACTGTCCGGCGCCACGAACTTGATGACGATGGCGTTCAGCGCGCCGGCGATGCCGGTGACAAGGGCGCTGACGCCAAAGGCCGTCGCCTTGTAATAGGGCAGGCTGATGCCCATCGACCGCGCGGCGATGGGGTTGTCGCGGATGGCCATCATGGCTCGGCCCGTGCGGCTGCGCACCAGCGCCAGCGCCAGCACGTAGACCACGGCAAAGACAAAAAGCGTCAGGTAGAATGTCCAGGTGCCGGGATCCATCGGCAGGCCGAAGGGCACGGGCACGTCGAAGGTTTCCTGGAACATCACGATGCCTTGCACGCCGCCCGTCCAATCCGAGATCGCGTTCAGTTTCAGCAGCTGCGGCGTGGCCACGGCCAGCGCAAAGGTCGCCAGCGCCAGGTAGATCCCTTCCAGCCGCAGCGCCGGAAAGGCGAACAGAAACCCGAACACGAAGGCGACAACACCCGCGATCGGGATGGTCAGCATGTAGTTCACGCCGCCCAGTTCGACCAGGATGGCGCAGGTATAGGCGCCGATGGCGTAAAAGGCGGAATGGCCCAGTGAAAACTGCCCGTTGATGCCGGTCAGCAGGTTCAGCCCCAGGACCGCCGTGGCATAGACCAGCATCTGCGTCATCTGGAAGACGAAGAAGCCTTCGGAAAAGATCGGGATGGCGATCAGCAGGGCCAGCACCAGAAGCGACACGATATTACCCAGCGACAGCAGTTTGGCCTGGGGCGCGGGGGCTGGCTGATAGGGGGGCACGGAAGCCGAAGGCGCCTGGGCGTTGGTATGAACGGTTTGCGTCATGTCAGACCCTCTGCACGATCTTGCGGCCAAACAGGCCTTCGGGTTTCACCACCAGCACGATGATGATCAGGGCCAGCGCGATGGACAGCTTCAGCTCGGCGCCGATTCCGCCCAGATAGGTGCCCGCCAGATTTTCGACGATGCCGACAAGGAAACCGCCGATCACCGCGCCGAGGGGGCTGGTCAGCCCGCCCAGAACCGCCCCGGCAAAGCCGTAAAGCAGGATCGACAACATCATGTTCGGCTCGAGAAACACGACGGGTGCGATCAGGATGCCCGCCACAGCCCCGATGGCCGAGGCCATGCCCCAACCCAGCGCCGTCATGGTTTCGACGCGGATGCCGACCAGCCGCGCGCTTTCTGGGTTCACCGCCGCCGCGCGCATGGCAAGGCCCACGCGGGTGAATTGGAAGAACGCCCAAAGCATGACCAGCATCAGTATGGTCACGGCGATCATGCCGGCCTGGTGCTTGCCCAGCAGGGTCGAGCCCATGAACGGGCCTTCGCCGAACGGGCTGGCGACGGATTTGATGGTGAAATCCCAGATGAACCCGGCCAGCGAGTTGAAGATCGAAAACAGCGCGATGAACACCACGATATGCGACAACACCGGGGCGTTCTGGATCGGTTTGAACACCACCCTTTCGATGGCGAACCCGCCCATGAAACTGACGATGATCGTCACCGGAAAGGCGATCCACCAGGCAAAGCCCCAGGCCATCATCTGCCAGGCGATATAGGTGGAAAACATCGCCATCTCGCCCTGGGCGAAATTCAGATGGTGAATGGCCTGGTAAATCATCACCACGCTCAGCGCCATGCAGGCGTAAATGGCGCCGGTCGATATGCCCGAGACGACCTGTTGCAGAAATAGTTCCATCGTCCCCTCTCAGTATCCAAGATACGAGGCGCGCACGCTCTCGTCTTCGCGAATGGCATCGGCTTCGCCCGACATCACGATGCTGCCGGTTTCGATCAGATAGGCGTGGTCGGCCAGTTCCAGCGCCAGCGACGCGTTCTGTTCTACCACCAGCATCGAGGTGCCGGTTTCCTTGTTCAGATCGGCCAAAATGTCGAAGATCTGCCGGGTGACGAGCGGGGCCAGACCAAAGGACGGCTCGTCCAGCAACATCAGCTTGGGTCGCAGCATCAGCGCGCGGGCGATGGCCAGCATCTGCTGCTCGCCGCCCGACAGGGTGCCCGCCTGCTGGTTGCGCCGCTCTTGCAGGCGCGGAAAGAACTCGAAACACTTGCGGATGTCGCTTTCGATCTCGTCCTTTTTGTTCGGACGGGCCATCGCGCCCAGATGCAGGTTTTCCTCGGTGGTGAGGGTCGAAAACGTGCCGCGGCCTTCGGGGATATGTGCCACGCCGATACGCACGATATCTTCGGTCGGCATCCGCGATACGTCGCGGTCGTCGAACATGATCTTGCCCGATCTCTGGATCATGCCGCACAGCGCCCGCAGCGTGGTCGACTTGCCCGCGCCGTTGGCACCCAGAAGGGTGGTCACGCCACCGCGCTCGACCTCGAAATTGATGCCGCGCAGCACGCGCAATTCGCCGTAGGACGCTTCGAGGTTTTCGACTTTGAGAATGGCGCTCAATGTCCGTCTCCCAGGTAGGCTGCGACGACTTCGGGGTTTTTCTGCACCTCGTCGGGCGTGCCTTCGGCGATCTTTTCACCGAAATTCAGAACCACGACGCGATCCGAAACCGACATCACCAGCGACATGTGATGCTCGACCAGCAGAACGGTCACGCCGCGTTCGTCGCGGATGCGCTTGATCAGCGTGCCAAGCTCGCTCACTTCGTCGTGGTTCAGGCCGCAAGCGGGCTCATCCAGCAGCAAAAGCTTGGGGTGGCTGGCCAGGGCGCGCGCCAGTTCGACACGCTTCTGTGTGCCGAAGGGCAGGCCGCCTACCGGCAGTTCCGCCACGTCTTCCAGGCCCAGCCATCCGATCAGGTCGGCGGTCACCTCGTCGATCTTGCGCTCTTCGCGCCGCACCGAGGGCAGCCAAAGCGCATCGAACAGCGGGTTCGACCGGGTGTCGGAATGCGCACCGATCCGCACGTTGTCGCGCACGGAAAGATTTGCGAACGAAGCGACGTTCTGAAATGTCCGCCCGATGCCCAGCCCCGCGATGCGATGCGCGGGCTGGCCCAGGATCGACTCGCCCATGAAGGCGATGTTGCCGCTTGTGGGCGTGTAAAGACGGCTAAGGCAGTTGAACAGCGTCGTCTTGCCGGCGCCGTTCGGCCCGATCAGGCCCAGGATCTCGCCATCCAGAATATCGAATTCAACCGAGTCGAGCGCAACGATGCCGCCAAACTTGACCGTGACGCCCTGGATCGAAATCACAGGGGTCTGACCCTTGGCGCCTACCATGCGCGCTCAAGGTCCGTGATGAGGCAGGGCCGCGGGCGCACATATCCCGTCAGGCCCTGCGGCAACCGCAGGCTTGGCATTCTTGTCCCCTCCCTATGGGTCGGTGTGCCGACCCGGGTCCACGTGCCGGCGACCTCCTCTTCGCCGGCGGGCAGCATGGCTCGGGCTTGTGCGCTGCGTGTTTCGCCACGCTTGGGCGCGCCTTTCAAAAGCACCGGACCGACTGTCTTGGTCAATTCGGTTTCATGGGGGGAAGGCCGCTGTCAACGTTTTTAAGATGCTGACTTAATTCAACAAAACGGACTTGTTCCGCCGGGCCGAACCAATGAAGGCCGGGGCGCATGGCGCCCAGGGGAATGCCGCTGCGCAGCATTGAGATACGGACAAAACCACGCCCGCCGATGTGCCTGGAGGGCCAGCTTATGCCTAAGCGCGCGATCCGATCAAGTCATGTGTTTCGTCCGAGATCGGCGCCACGATGATCCCGGCCATCGTATCGGCCAGGTTCGCCTGCGCCGACGGGTGGCCCCAAAGGTGGCGCCACATGGCCTGATCCGCGAAAGCGGCCTCCATCGACGCACCGGCGGACAGGCCGTAAAGCAGCATAAGCATAAGGCGTTGGCGCAGGATTTCGTCGGGCATTTCGGGGGCCAGCTTGCGGATCGCGGCGAAACAGCGGCGTGTGCCCCGATCTTGTCCTGACGTGGCTTCGAACATCAGTTCGCGGTGGTTGATCATCACCGCGGAAAAAAGCGCAGGCGATAGGCCTCGTCGCTTTGCGGCGGGGTATCGGGCGCGGGCAGGGTGGGAATCAGGATCGCGGTGACATCGCGCACCGAGCGCGGGCCGCCCGCGGCCTCGAGCGCATCAAGACGCGCATTGTTCGATGCGTCCAGAATTTTTCCCACATCGCTGACCAGTTCACGGATCAGCGCATCGCGCGAGGAAAAGTAATAGGTGATCGAGCCGTTGTTCTTTTGGCCGGCGGCCAGCTGGATGTCGCGGAT
>JAASTF010000189.1 GCA_021767525.1 Paracoccaceae bacterium | reverse complement strand
CGCGTTCATGCCCAGCATGAAGGCCGCCGGATCGCCCGGCACGATTTCCAGCGACAGGAAAATCACCAGCGAGGCCACCCAAAGCGTGACCGCCAAAGACACCAGCCGTTTCAAAGCAAAGCGCAGCATGGCTGGCCCTTCGTGTGATGCAAAGGGGCAGGGCGCGCCCTACCCCTTCATCTTGCCAAATAAACTCCCGCCGGAGGCTCCGACACCGGCCGCAGGCGCTGCCGGGTCGGATTCCGGGCGCGTCACTCGGCCCAGGAAACGCCCGTCAGGTCGGTGGCCTGGGTGGGCGCGTTGGCCCACAGCCCTTGCACCTTGGCGTTGGCGACGCTCAGTGCGGCCAGCTGGAACAGGTAGCCGTTCACGTAATCCTCGGCGATGATGCGCTGGGCCTGTTGCAGCAACTCGGACCGCTGGGTGGGGTCGGTGGTGTTGTTCAGCGTCACCATCAATTCCTGGAAGGCGGGGTTGTCATACTGGAAATAGTAATCGGGCCGGGCATAGATGTTGATGTCGGCGGGTTCGGTGTGGCTGACGATGGTCAGGCCGTAATCCTTGCCGCGAAACACCTCTTCCAGCCATTGTGGCCATTCCAGGTTGGTGATTTCGGTCTGGATGCCCACCGCGCGCAGTTGGGCGGCGATGATCTCGCCCCCGCGCCGCGCGTAAGAGGGCGGCGGCAATTTCAGCGTGGTGGTGAACCCGTCGGGAAACCCGGCCTCGGCCAGCAGTGCCTTGGCGCGCTCGGGGTCATAGGCGGAGATGTCGGTCAGGTCCACGTAATCGGGGTTGTGCGGCGCGAAATGGGTACCGATCGGCGTGCCGTATCCGAACATCGCGCCGTCGATGATGGCCTGCCGGTCGATGGCGTGGGCCAGCGCCTGACGCACCTTCACGTTGTCGAAGGGCGGCATCTTGTTGTTGGTCGACAGGATCGTTTCCCCCTCGGTCGAGCCGACAAGCACCTGGAACCGCGGATCGGCCTCGAACTGCGGCAGGTTTTCAGGCGCGGGGAAGCCCGAGAACACGTCCACATCCTCGGCCATCACGGCGGCGAAGGCGGCGGTGGGGTCGGAAATGAACTTGAACGTTGCGGCGTCCAGCTTGGCGGGTTCGCCCCAGTAATCGGGGTTTTTCACCAGCTCGATCCGGTCGCCCTGCACCCAGTTGTCGAACTTGAAGGCGCCGGTGCCGATCGGGGTCTGCTTGATGCCCTCGATCGACTCGGGCGCGACGATCACCGCGTCGCCCCAGGCCATGTTGAACAGGAAACTGCCATTGGGCTGGGCCAGCGTCACGCGCACGGTGCGCGGATCGAGCACCTCGACCGAGGCGATATCGGCAAACAGCGCCTTTTGCGCGTTCTGGCTGTCGTCGGCGCGGGCGCGGTCGAGGGTGAATTTCACATCCTCGGCATCCATCGTGGTGCCGTCATGGAACGTCACGCCCTCGCGCAGGGTGAAGGTGTATACCGTGCCATCATCCGAAATGTCCCACGACTCGGCCAGGCCCGGCACGACCGAGCCATCTGACATGAAGCGGGTCAGCCCCTCGAACACGTTGGAATAAAGCACGCTGTCGATGGCGCCCGCGGCGGCGCTGGTCGGATCCAGGTGCGGCGGTTCCAGTTGCAGACCCACGATAATGTCGGTCTTGGCCTGGGCGGCGCCGGCCAACAGCATGGCCATCGCGGCTGCGGTGCCGAGTTTCTTGAATTTCATGGTGGCTCCCTCCTTGCCCTTGATGGGCCTTGGCCCCGGATGGGGCATTGGCGACAGTGTCACCCCAAAATCGCCGAAGGATCAAGCACCGGCGGCGTCCGGCCCGGCCAACAGGTCGGCCAGCGCATTGGCCATCACCTTGGCGCTGTCCAGCATATCGTCGATGCCCACGTATTCGTCGGGCTTGTGCGCCAGGTCCAGGATGCCGGGGCCATAGGCGATGCAGTTCTGAAGCCGCCCGATCCGGTCGATATGTTTCTGGTCATAGGTGCCGGGGCTGACGACGTATTGCGGGTCTTGCCCCATCACGTCCGCGATGGCGCGGGCCACGGTCTGCACCACGGGCGCAGATTTTTCCGTCATGCTGGGCAGCACGCGCTGCAATTCGCGCACGTCATAGCTGAACGTGGCGCGGCGTTCCTTGACCGCTTGCAGCACGGCATGGATTTCGGCCTGCACCTCGTCGATGTCTTCCTCGATCAGGAACCGGCGGTCGATCACCATGCGGCAGCTGTCGGGCACGCAAGGGCTGGGCAGGCCGGTGTAATCGGCCTCTTGTTCGGCCTCGCCGCCGTGGATCGAGTTGATGTTCAGCGTCGATTGCCGCGCGCCTTCGGGCACCACGGGCATATCGGTGCGTTTCTGCGCAAGCGCCGGGAACAGGCTGTCCTCCATCTCGGCCACCACCGCGCCCATGTGGCGCACCGCGCAATCGCCCAGGAACGGCATCGAGCCGTGGGCGATTTCGCCATAGGTTTCGATCTCGGCCCACCAGACGCCGCGATGGCCCAGGCAGATGCGGTCCTTGTTCAGCGGTTCGGGGATGATGACGTGCTGCACGCGCTGGGGGCTGAAATAGCTCTGCTCGGCCAGGTAGGCCACGCCGCCGAACCCGCCCGATTCCTCGTCCGCCGTGCCGCTGATTTCGATCGCGCCGGCATAGTCGGGGCAGACCGCGATGAACGCCTCGGCCGCGACGATGCTGGCCGCCAGGCCGCCCTTCATGTCGCAGGCCCCGCGGCCATAGACCTTGCCATCCTTCACCTCGCCGCCGAAGGGGTCGGTCGTCCAGCCCCGGCCGACCTCGACCACGTCGGTATGGCTGTTGAAGTGCACGCAGTCGCCCGACCGGGTGCCGTCGCGGCGGGCGACGATGTTCCAGCGTGGGTACTTGTCGCTGTCGCCCTTGGCGCCGTGGGCGCGGATCAGCTCGGTATGAAAGCCCGATTTCAGCAGCCGGCGATCCAGGAAGTCGCAAATCTCGCGGTAATTGGCGCCGGGCGGGTTCAGCGTGGGGATGCGGATCAGGTCCTGGCACAGTTCGGTCAGGTCGTCGCGCCGCGCGTCGAGTTCGGCGGCAAGCCGGTCTTTCAGGGTCATCTGCATGGGTCCGGGTTTTGTGGGTCGCGCACAGGATGCGCCGATGACACTACGGTGTGAATACCGTAGGATTACGGGGATGGAAGATTTGACGCATATCGTCTTCGATGCCGCGCCCGTGGGGCTGGTGCTGACCGAACATCGCGTGATCCGTGCGGCCAACGCCACATTCGCGCAGCTGTCGGGGCATGAGGCCGCCCGCCTGGTCGGGCAAAGCTTTCGCCTCTTTTACGACAGCGATGCCGAGTTCGCGCAGGTCCGCGACGTGGGGCTGGCCGCACTGGCGCGCGAGGGGGCGTATTGCGACGAACGGATGCTGCGCCGCGCCGATGGCAGCCGCGTCTGGTGCCGGTTTCGCGCCCGCAGCCTGACACCCGACGACCCGCTGGCGCGCATGGTTCTTAGTTTCGCACCCATCGCCCGCAGCGCGCCGGGCCCGGCGCTGACCCCGCGCGAACGCGACGTGCTGGAACACCTGGCGCGCGGCCTGACATCCAAGGAAATCGCGCAGGTTCTGGGCCTCTCGCCGCGCACGGTCGAGGATGTGCGGGCGCGCCTTTTGCGCAAGTTCGACGTGCCCAACGCCGCCCGCCTGCTGGCCCGGCTGGGGCAGTCCGGGTGACGCGGGGAATTACGCAATTCTACGCATTGACAGGTCGCGCCCCCTTAACCGCATGATGGGGGCACAGAAAAAAGGCCCGCAGCGGGCCACAGGGAGGATACTCATGAAACGCACCCTTTTGACGGGGATGGTTTCGGCACTGGCGCTGTCGGGCGCCGCGATGGCCGATATCACCATCGCCCATGTCTATGGCAAGACCGGCCCGTTCGAGGCCTATGCCAAGCAATCCCATGACGGGCTGATGATGGGGCTGGAATACGCCACCGGCGGCACGATGGAGGTGAACGGCGAAAAGATCGTCGTGATCGAGAAAGACACCCAGCTGAAGCCGGAAAACGGTCGTGCCCTGTTGGCCGAGGCCTATGGCGATGACGAGGTCGACCTGGCCATCGGGCCGGTCAGCTCGGGCGTGGCGCTGGCCATGCTGCCGGTGGCCGAGGAATACGAAAAGCTGCTGATCGTGCACCCGGCCGTGGCCGACAGCATCACCGGCGAGAACTGGAACCGCTATATCTTCCGCACCGGGCGCAACTCGTCGCAGGACGCGGTGGCGCAGGCGATTGCGATGGCCGGTGACGGCGTCAAGATCGCCACGCTGGCGCAGGATTACGCCTTTGGCCGCGATGGTATCGCCGCCTTCCGCGAGGCGCTGGAAGGCACCGGCGCCGAGATCGTGCACGAGGAATACGCCCCCACGGACACCACCGATTTCACTGCCGCGGGCGAGCGGATCTTCAACGCGATGAAGGATCTCGAGGGTGAGAAAAAGGTGTTCGTCCTCTGGGCGGGCGGCGGCAACCCGATGGGCAAGCTGAACGCGATGGATCCGGGCCGGTTCGATATCGAGCTGGCGACCGGCGGCAATATCCTGGCGGCGCTGAAGGGCTACAAGGAATTTCCGGGCATGGAAGGCGCGATCTATTACTACTACGAGCTGCCCGATAACGAGGTGAACGACTGGCTGGTGGAGCAGCACCAGGAGCGGTTCGGCAGCCCGCCCGATTTCTTCACCGCGGGCGGCATGGCCACCGGCATCGCCGTGGTCGAGGCGCTGAAAAAGGCCGGCAACGCCGATACCGAGGATCTGATTGCCGCGATGGAAGGCATGGAATGGATGACGCCTAAGGGGCTGATGCGGTTCCGCGCCGAGGATCACCAGGCGCTGCAAAGCATGTATCACTTCAAGATCCGCGTGGATGACGACGTGGAATGGGCGATCCCCGAGCTGGTCAAGGAACTGACCATCGACGACCTGCCCATCCCCGTGCGCAACAACTGATCTGCCACAAGGCGCGGGGCCGGCGACACGGCCCCGCGCGCAACAAGGGTTTCCCATGAGCAGGGTCATTCTGGAAACGCACGACCTGACCGTGCGCTTTGGCGGGCACGTGGCCGTCGACGCGGTGACATGCGCCTTCAAGGCGGGCGAGCTGACGGCCATCGTGGGCCCCAACGGCGCGGGCAAGACCACCTATTTCAACCTGATTTCCGGGCAGATCCCGGTCAGCGCCGGGCGGGTCGATCTGAACGGGCGCGATATCACCCGCGATGGCGTGGCGCAGCGCACGCGCGCCGGGATCGGGCGGGCGTTTCAGTTGACGAACCTATTTCCCAACCTGACCGTGCTGGAAAACGTGCGGCTGGTGATCCAGTCGAAGGCAGGGCTGGGATACCGCCTTCTGTCGCTGGCCAGTGGCCATTCGGAGGTGACGGACAAGGCGGTGGCGATCCTGGATCGCGTGCGCCTTTACGACAAGCGCGCGCAGCTGGTCAGCGAACTGAGCCACGGCGACCAGCGCAAGCTGGAGGTGGCGCTGCTGATCGCGCTCGATCCGCTGGTCTACATGTTCGACGAACCCACCGCCGGGATGAGCGTCGACGAAGCACCCGTGGTGCTGGACCTGATCGCCGAGCTGAAGGCGCAAAAGGATCGCACCATCCTGCTGGTCGAGCACAAGATGGACGTGATCGCCCGGTTGGCCGACCGGATCATCGTGCTGCATAACGGCCAGCTGGCCGCCGATGGCCCGCCCGCGCAGGTGATGGCCAGCGACGTGGTGCAAGAGGCCTATATGGGCAAGGAGCTGACCGATGTCTGAGCCCATCCTGACGCTTTCGGGCGTGCATACCGACATCGCGCAATACCACATCCTGCAAGGCGTCGATTTCGCCGTGCCGCGCGGGCAGGTGACGATGCTGTTGGGCCGCAATGGTGTGGGCAAGACCACGACGCTGCGCACGATCATGGGCCACTGGCGCGCGCGGGCCGGGCAGATCGTGCTGGACGGGCAGGACTTCACCGCGCTGCCGACGCCCGCGATCGCGCGGTTGGGCGTGGGATACGTGCCCGAGAACATGGGCATTTTCAGCGATCTGACGGTCGAGGAAAACATGGTGCTGGCCGCCAGTTCCGGCGCGCCCGATGCCGCGCGGCTAGAGTGGCTGTTTTCGGTCTTCCCGCCGCTCAAGACCTTCTGGAAAAGCCATGCCGGCAACCTGTCGGGCGGGCAGAAGCAGATGCTGTCGATTGCGCGGGCGATGGTGGAAGAGCGGCGTTTGTACCTGATCGACGAGCCGACCAAGGGGCTGGCGCCGGCGATCGTGTCGACCATG
>JAASTF010000188.1 GCA_021767525.1 Paracoccaceae bacterium | reverse complement strand
TGACGAACCTGCCTTACGCCAGCAAGACGCCCGGCGCGATGCATGCCTGCGGCCATGACGGGCACACCGCCATGCTGCTGGGCGCGGCGAAATACCTGGCGGAAACGCGCGATTTCGACGGCACCGTGGTGCTGATTTTCCAGCCCGCCGAAGAGGGCGGCGGCGGGGGCCTGGAAATGGTCAAGGACGGGCTGATGGAACGCTGGGGCATCCAGGAGGTTTACGGGTTGCACAACATGCCCGGCACTCCGGTCGGACAATTCGCGATCCGGCCCGGGCCGCAGATGGCCTCGGCGGATGAGTTCATCATCGTGGTCGAGGGGCGCGGCGGCCATGCCGCCGTTCCGCACGAGGCGATCGACAGCGTGCTGGTGGGCAGCCAGATCGTCGTGGCGCTGAACGGGATCGTGTCGCGCAACGTCGACCCGGTGAAGCACGCTGTGCTGACGGTGGCGACCTTTCAGACCGAAAGCGACACGCAGAACATCATCTCGCACACGGTCAAGCTGCGCGGGACGGTGCGGTGTTTTGACGCCGATGTGCGCGACATGGTCGAGGAACGGCTGAAGGCGCTGGCCACCGGCATCGCCGCCAGCCATGGCGCCGAGGCGCATGTGACCTATAACCGGGGCTATCCGCCCACGGTGAACCACGAAGAGCAGGCCGCCTTTGCCGCCGATTGCGCCGAGGCGGTGGCGGGCGCGGGCAAGGTGGACCGCGCCACGCCGCCGATCATGCCGGCCGAGGATTTCGCCTATATGCTGGAGGCGCGGCCCGGGGCGTATATCTTCCTCGGCAACGGCGACACGGCCATGTGTCATCATCCGGCCTATGATTTCGACGACGACGCCATCCCGCTGGGCAGCAGCTGGTTCGCGGAACTGGTCGAGCGGCGGATGCCCGCGGGGTAAGCCGCGCGGCGGCTGGACATTCCCGCGCGGCCCCAGCACGATGCGGCGAAACTCGCACGAAGGGAGCGCGCAATGCCCATCAAGAACCGCTTTGCAGAATTGCATGACGAAATCACCGAATGGCGCCGGGATTTGCATGAACACCCCGAAATCCTGTTCGAAACCCACCGCACCAGCCAGGTTGTGGCCGACAAGCTGAAAGAATTTGGCTGCGACTAGGTTGTGACGGGCATCGGCAAGACCGGCGTTGTGGGGGTGATCAAGGGCAAATCAACCGGCTCGGGCAAGGTGATCGGGCTGCGCGCTGATATGGACGCACTGCCGATTCACGAACAAACCGGGCTGCCCTATGCCAGCAAGACCGATGGTGCGATGCATGCCTGCGGCCATGACGGGCACACCGCGATGCTGCTGGGCGCGGCGAAGTACCTGGCGGAAACCCGTAATTTCGACGGCACCGTGGTGGTCATCTTCCAACCCGCCGAAGAGGGCGGCGGCGGCGGGCGCGAGATGTGCAATGACGGCATGATGGAGCGGTGGGGCATCCAGGAGGTCTATGGGATGCACAACTGGCCCGGCCTGCCGCTGGGCAGCTTTGCAATCCGCCCGGGGCCGTTTTTCGCGGCCACAGACCTGATCGAGATCGAGTGCGAGGGCCGCGGCGGCCATGCGGCCAAACCCCATGAAACCGTCGATACCACGCTGATGGCGGCGCATCTTGTCACCTCGCTGCAATCCATCGTCAGTCGCAATGCCGACCCGGTGGGCAATATCGTGGTGTCGATCACCAGCTTTGAGACATCCAGCAAGGCGTTCAACGTGATCCCGCAAAAGGTGTTCATCCAGGGCACGGTGCGGACGCTGTCGAACGACCTGCGCGATCTGGCCGAAACCCGGATGCAGGCGATCTGCGACGGGGTGGCGGCCACCTTCGGCGGCGCGATCAAGCTGAATTACGTGCGCAATTACCCGGTCATGGTGAACCATGACGAGCAGACGGAATTCGCGGCCGATGTGGCGAAGTCGGTGGCAGGCGAGTGCGACGAGGCGCCTCTTGTCATGGGCGGCGAGGATTTCGCCTTCATGCTGGAGGAACGCCCCGGCGCCTATATCCTGGTCGGCAATGGCGACACGGCGATGGTGCATCACCCGGAATACAATTTCGATGACGAGGCGATCCCGGCGGGCTGCAGCTGGTGGGCCGAGATCGTCGAGCGGCGGATGCCGGCCAGCTGAACGGCGCGCCACCGCCACGGTCCGAGGACGCCATGAAACGCATCGCGATCATCAATTTCACCGGGTTTCGGGGCAATTGGGGCTGCCAGGCCACCAGCGTGGAGCTGGTCAAGTTCATAGCGGGCTGCTTCCCCGAGGGCGAGGCGCTGCAATTCCACCTGGTGCCCTTGTTGCCGACCTCGCGGGTTGACGTGGCTTATGACGGCGAGCTGGACAAGGTGTTCGCCGCGTTCACCGATGTGGCCCGGCAGACCGCGCGCGCGGCGTCGTCGCTGGCCTATCTGGAACAGGCCTGTGTCGCGCGCTACGGGTTCTGGGCCGATATCGTGCGCCAGGCCGACCTTGTGGTGTTCCAGGCCGAGGGCACGATGGGCATGGGGGCGAATTTCGCCCGTGGCCCGCGGCTGATGCTGCTGCCCTTCGTGGCCAAGCACGCCTGGGGCCGCACCGTTGTGTCGATGAACCAATCGTTCTATTCGCATGATCCGGCGATCCGGCAAAACGCGGCCGAGGCCTTTGGCAGTTTCGATTTCTCGGCCTTCCGCGAAGGCGCCTCGGTCGCGCTGGCGCGCGATTGCGGGGTGAGCGATGCCGCCTATGTGCCCGACGTCGCCTTTCTTTCGCCGCGCGCCACGATCGAGCCCGACCCGCTGGGCGGGCAAGAGGACGGCTTTTTCGCGGTTTCCGGCTCGGCCCTGAAAGATCCCGACCGCTATGCGTTGATCATGCGCCAGGCCGACATGATCCGCGAAGCGACCGGGCTGAAGCCCTTGCTGGCCCTGTCGCGCGATTACCGCATGACCCTGAGGGCGTTTCTGAAATGGCCGCGCGGCAGCTATGCCCGGGTGCCCGCGCAGGCGCGGTATGCCCAGGTGACGGGGCTGTTCGCGCGCTGCCGCTTTCTGTTGTCGGGCCGTTATCACATGTCGATCCTGTCGGCGGCTGCGGGCACGCCGAACGTGATCCTGACCGGCAATTCCTTCAAGAACGAGGGGCTGGTTTCGCTGCTGGGCATGTCGCGGCCGGTGCATGGCTTTGCCGATACCGACGCGATCGTGGCCGAAGCGCTGGCCGTTCATCGCAACATCGAGGCCGAGCGCGCCGCGCTGCGCGCGCAGGTCGACAAGATCAAGGGCACGATCCTGGCCGCACAGGCCCATGTCGCGCGGATCGTCGCGGGCGAAACGCCGGGGCGTTTTGCCGACAGCCTGCCGCGCTACCAATTGGATCCGGCGGTTCTGGACCGCTATTACCAGTTCGGCCGGGGCAAGGCAGACAAGCCCAGCAAGGCCCTGCCGGGCAAGCGCCAGGGCCGCGACCGCCCGATGTCGGATATCCTGGCACCGCTGGCCGATGGCCTGGCGCAGGATCCCGCGCGCAGTGCCGCGGCGCTGCGCAAAATGGCCGCCGCCGACCCGCGGTTCGCCGCCGCGCTAAAGCGCGTGGCCGGCGATGATGCCCTGATGCCGTGATGCCCTAGCGGCAAGCCGCGTCGATCAGCGCGCCAAGCCTGGGGCCCAGCTGATCGGGATGGCGCATCTGGTAGATGTTTCGATAGTAATACAGAAACCGCCGCCGCTCGGACGCGCTGACAGCGGGGCGCAATGGCGTGGTCAGGCGCGTCAGGTCGCTTGCCGTGCGCACCTGGTGCGCCACCGCGGCGTAATCGGCCTTGCCAAAGCAGTAGAGCGGCGCGTCATGCACCAGGGATTCCCCGCCGACCCCGGAATTGACCGTGAACACCGCCGAGGCGCCGGACAGGATACGGTGGATCGAGCCATCGGTGATCGTGACATGCGGCTCTTGCGCGGCGGTGTGCAGGGCGCGCGCCACACGGCGGCTGCGGCATTTCGGATGACGCTTGACCACCACCTGGGTGCCGCTGTCGCGGAACCGCGCCACCACCAGCGCCAGCATGTCGAGCATCGGTATGTAGGCGTTGCGTTGCACCATGTCTCCGATGGTCTGCAAGGCCACGAAGACATAGGGCTGGGGCAGGTCCAGGCGGCCGTCGGACTGGGCGTATTTCGACAGGTTGCCCTGGATCAGCCTTGTTTGTGTCGCCTGGTAAAAGGCGTCGACCTGTGCCGCGTCGACCGTGCCGAGATCAAGATCGGCCATGCGGGCATCGGCCAGCGAAGACCAGCCGGCAAAGCCCCGCGGGTCGATCACCGTGTGATCGGGGATATCCGCGGCCTTGAAATGGCGCACGGTGGTGCCCTGCGCGGCCAGTTGGTCGAAGGCCGGGGTCTGGATCGTGTGATGCGACAGGTACAGGCAGGGCGGCTGCGCCTGATCGGCGGTGGGCCGGTCCGAAAGGCGCAGGTCATAGGATAGCCCGCGCGCCTGTGCCTCGGCCATGGCGTGGTGCATCACCCGCAGCATGGCATCGATCGCGGCGTTGGGTTTCAGCAGCTTGCGCAGCGACACGAACCGGCGCGGCGTGGCCAGCACCACCGCGGGCCGCGCGGCCGCACCGGCGCGAAACGCCAGCAGCGCCGCGATTTCGTCCCGGCGCGGGGCAGGGGCCAGGCGGGCGGCCAGGGAAAGCGCGCGCCACGCAGTCATGCGGCCGCCCCGCCGGCATCGGGCAGCAGCGCCAGCACCGCGCGAGCGGTGGTATCGCCGGCCCTGGGCTGGCGCGGGGCCGGGCGCGGCCGGGCCCAGCCGGCGCGCACCGCATCGGCCAGCGCCGGGGCGTCGTGCACCACCTGATGGGCCAACTGGTCGAAGGCGGGCTTGTTGTTCGCGATATCCGGCCCTGTCACGATGTGATTGCCGGCGCGGGCGGCCTCCCACGGGCTGTGCCCGCCGCGCGTGCCGTTGCCGCCGCCCAGATAGGTCACCGGCGTTCGCGCGTGCAGCCCCGCCAGCCGGCCCATCAGGTCCATGACGAAAACCTGCGTCTCGGGCCCCGGCGCGGCCCCGTCCGAGGCGAAAACCGCGCGCATACCGGCCGGCACCCAGTCGCGCTCGTCGCGGGGGTGGCGCGGCGCGATCAGCAGCAGCGCGTCGGGGCTGTCTTGCAGCAGCCGCGCGTGGGCGTCAAAGACCAGCGCCTCGTCTTCGGGATGGGTCGAGGCGGCCAGCCAGACCGGCCGGGTCGCAGGAACGGCGGGCCAGTCGGGCGGCTGGGCGTCGGGCAGCATCGCCTGCGCCTTTAGATCCTCGGTCGCGGCGACGGTCAGACCCAGGGCGCGCAGCTCGTGCGCGACGGCGGGTGCCGCGGCGGTGATGACATCGAACCGGCGCAACAGGGCCTTGGCCGCGCGGGGCGCGCGCGACCGCGTGCGCGACGGCCGCGCCGCCACCAGCGCGATGGGCACGTTGCGCGCCCGCAGCGCCCGCAGGGTGTTTGGGGGCATGTCGGCCTCGACGAATACCGCAAGTGCGGGGCGCCAGTGATCAAGGAAACGCCGCACCGCGCCGGGCGTATCGACCGGCTGAAACTGGTGCTGCGTGCCGGGCGGCAACAGCGACGCCGCGCTTTCGGCGCCGGTGGCGGTGGTGGTCGTCACCAGCAGCGGCGCTCGACGCGCCAGCGCCGGGGCCAGGGCCGACAGGCTGCGCATCTCGCCAACCGAGGCGGCATGACACCAGATCGGAGGCTGGTTCGGGCGCGGCAGGCCGGGATGGCCCAGCCGTTCGCCCAGGCGGTTCGGATCGGCCTGCTGTTGGGCATGGGCGCGGCGGGCCATGCCGGTCAGAAGACCGGGCGCAAGGGCCGTCAGCGCATGGTACAGCCACAAAAGCGGCGCGGCGGCCACGCCCCTCAGCCCCCGGTGTGGCTCATGTGCCGCGACACGCGCCCATCGACCGACTGGCGGGAATAGTCGAAATCATGGCCCTTGGGTTTCAGGCGGATCGCGGCGCGAATGGCCTCTTCCAGCGGCGCCTCGCTGTCGGGGTGGTTGCGCAGGGGCGCGCGCAGGTCTGCCATGTCTTCCTGGCCCAGGCACATATAGAGCTCGCCGGTGCAGGTCAGCCGCACGCGGTTGCAGCTTTCGCAGAAATTATGCGTCAGCGGCGTGATGAAACCGATCTTCTGCCCCGTTTCCTCCAACCGCACGTAGCGGGCCGGCCCGCCCGTGCGCTCGGCCAGGTCGGTCAGGGTGTAATGTTCGGCCAGACGCGCGCGCAGATCTTTGAGCGGCCAGTATTGATCCAGCCGATCCTCGTTGCCGATATCGCCCATCGGCATGACCTCGATCCAGGTCAGGTCCATGTC
>JAASTF010000187.1 GCA_021767525.1 Paracoccaceae bacterium | reverse complement strand
GATGCCCAGATCCCAGGTCAGCCGGTCGCTGGCGCGCCAGGTCAGCTCGGCCCCGATCTCGCGCGCCTCTTTGCCCGAGGCGCTGTCCAGCACGTCGGCATAAAGCCTGAAGCCCAGCCGCTCGGTCGGTTCGACATCCAGCGCCAGGCCCCACAGTTCTTCGTCGTCGGTGACCTGGTAATCCAGCGTGGAAAAGCCCGCATCGCGCCTTTCCCAATAGGCCAGAACGCGGCCGGGCATGGAAAGGCCCAGATCCGCAAATTCCAGCTGCCCGCGCACCGACCAGGCGCTGCCGGTGCCGCCCGCACCGGCGCTACTGTCGATAATCAAACCGCCATCCGACGACAGGGACGAGCCGAAACCCGGCCCGTCTGTGCGGGCATATTCCAGGTCGATGAAGCTTTGATCGCTCAGCCGATAGCGGATATCGGCCCCAAGCGCGGTCTGATCCGCGAAATCGGTGGTTTCCTTCATCGCGGTCACGCCAAAGCGCAGGCGGTCACCCGACCAGGCCTCGATCCGGCCGCCGACCGACATGCCGTCCACATCGGTGGCGGTTGGCGTGTATTCATATTGCACCACCAGGACGACATCGTATTCGCCGCCCGGATTGGTGATGACCGTGCCGCCGCCCGCACTGCCGCTAAGCGGTGCGCTCAGGGTAACGACGCCCTGGATATAGTTGATCTCGTAATCCACGCCGTAGCGCAGCGGCCGGGTTTCCACCACCCGCCCGGTCAGCCTGTCGCGCAGCTGAACGCTGACGGTTTCGGTGCCAAGCCCGATGTCCTGGCGCTGCAGGAAATACACCGATCCACCGGTGCCCAGAAACTGGTCGCGCCCCGGCAGGCGGTCGGGGCTGGCCGCATAGATTTCGGCCGACACGCGCGATTCACCGGCGGCGGTTTGCGCCGGGCTGCGGTAAACGCCCTGAAAGCCGTAAAGCGTCCGCTCGTTGCGCAGATAGCGGCTGCCCTGGATCGTGGCGGTGTAATTGCCCCACAGCAGGTGGCTGCCGTCACGCTCGGCCTTGAGGTAGAATTTGCCGTCCGATGGCGCGCCGTCCTCGATCGTGCTGTCGTCGCCGAATGTGGGGTAAGAGCGGTCGCGCTGCATCCGCATCAGCAGGTGGTAGGGGTCTTTTTCGTCCAGATCGCGCAACAGGTTTTCAAGATCGTCCTCGCCGGTGTCGACGCGCGCCGTGATCGTCCAGCCGCTGCCCGTCTTGCCCTTGGCATAGCCGGCAAGGCGCCCGATCGCATAGCTGCGGTCATATGTGCCGCCGGCGGCGGCCGCCCCACCACCATCGCGATAGCCGAATGTCAGGTCGGCCAGGGCGGTGTAAAACCATTCCGACCGGGGGATCGAGATGTCGCGCTGTACAAACGTGCTTTCGCCCGCGCCGCTGACACGCACATCGACGGCGTGATCGCCGGCGGGCAGGATACGCTGCACCACGAAACGGCCCGCTTCATCGGGCATCACGGTTTCGCCCAGCGTCGCCACCCGCGCGCCGGGGCGCACGTCGGTTCCGCTCACGGTGACCGCGCCGCCGCGCACCGGGATCCGGCGTCGGGCGGCGCTGTCCAGCCCCTCTTCGGGCGGAGGGTCGGCGCGATCGGTCAGCGGGGCATCCTTGGCCCGCAACGGCACGGGCCGGGTTTCGTCGAACCGCCCGCGCGCATCGTAGACGCGGTGCACCACCGCCAGGTTGTCGCCCTCGGGCAAGGGAAACGCCGCGCTGCCATTGGGGGCCACGGGCACCACCTGCAAAAGCCTTGGGCCTGTCGGGGCGCCCAGGTCGATCACCCGCATTTCAGCCCTGGTAACGAAGGCCGGATAGTTCATTTCACTTTTGACGCGCACGGTCTGTCCGGGCCGGGGCGCGCGGTCGTTCAACAGTTCCGCGTTCAGCCGCGGCTTTACGCCCAGCCCGTCGAACCGCACCTGCACGTTGGCGCGGGCCAATGCCTCGTCCGCGCGGCGCGCCTCTTGGCGCAGGCTGTCGTCGCCGGCCATCGTCTCGCCGTTGATCGAGATCGAAAAGCCGGCATCGTCCTGCGCCGCGGCGGCACTGGCCAGCGCCAGGGCGGACACCCCGGCCAAGATCACGCGATTTGTACCCCGTTTCATCTTTGCCATCCTCTCGGCCCCCTCATCGCCCGCGCGTCACGGTTTTTTCGATTTCGAGCCGATAGCCACCCTGCCAGCGCCCCCGGATCAGCTTTTCAACCGCGCGCAGGCGCTCGCGGCCCAGCGCGGCTGCCTCGTTATCTTGCAGCAGGTAGGTCAGGCGCAGCGCTGTGGGTGTCTGCCCGATCTTGGCCAAAACCGCATCGATGCCGCGCGCCAGGCCAGGCACAGGCGCGACGCCGCCCGCCGCAAAGGCCCGCGCCGTCAGGTCGATATCCACCACGTCTCCCAGCGCTGCGCCGAAATTCAGCTTGGCCATCTTGCCCGCCGTCAGACGCACGACGCGGGGATTTTCGGTGGTCACGCGATACCCCGTCGGCAGCGTGCGGGTGTCGAGCTTGAGCATGAAATTCGATCCGATATCGCGCGGCAGGGCGGCACAGGGCACCGAATAGCGACCGTGGGCATCGGTCGTCACAAGGGTGCCATCCGGGGCCACCAGCCGCACGCCGGGCAGGCCGCGTTCGGTGCGGTCCTCGACCCGGGGGCGCGGCGCCAGTTTGCCCTTGCCCCCGGCATAGCTGTCATCGGTGATCGGCTCGGGCAAAGTGCCCGGCCCATCTTGGTAACCGTTGCGATTGCGGTCGTCGAACACCTTGCCGATCACGTCCGAGCAATCGAAAACCGCCTCGGGTTCGACGCGGATATCGGCGGTGGCCTCGTTCGACAGGCGCGCGCCGCCGGGCGCCTCGAGCCAGGTGCGGTTCGTCAGCACGCCGAACCGATCGGCCGCGACAACGCGCGCCGCCAGCGTGACGGTGATGCTTTGCGCAGGGGCGATATCGACCAACCAGGACAGCTGGCGCCCGGCGATCGCGGGCTCTTGGGCGGCGCCGTCCACGCGCGCGCTGCCCGGGGTATAAAGCAGCCCCGGCGGCAGGATATCGACGATCCGCGCCCCGCTATGGGTGATCGTCGAGTCATTGCGGAATGTCAGGGTGTAGGTCAGCGTTTCACCGAACACCGCGCTTTGGCGGTCGGCAGTCTTGGTGGCGACCACGTCAGTGGCCTGTGCGCAGGCGGTCAGCGGAATGTTGTTGTTCAGGACGAAGGGATCGCCGGGTTCGACGACGAAGGTGTTATAGAACGGGTTTGCCCCGGCGCTGAAATCGGCCAGCCGCCCCGTCGCGCCGCTTTCGCCCGCGCCCAGTGCGGCCGGGTTGGCCGGCAGCAGCGTCGTTACATCCAGGCTGCCCAGGCTGCTGCGCGCGGTCGAGGGGTCGCCCGCCGGCGGATAGCTTAGCCCCAGAACATAGGTGCCGGCATCGGTCACGTGGAACTGGTAGAAGCCCGCGCTGCCGTCACGCACGATCGTGATCGGCCCAGAGGTGCCCACGCCGGTCTGGCTGAAACCATTGCCGCTGACAGTGATCTGCCCGCCCGCCAGGATGGCGCCGGTATCCTCGCAATAGAAATAGCCGGTCGGGTCATAGTCCGAGGCATCCGCGATCCCGTCGCCGTCGCGGTCGCCGGTGCCCTCGATCAGGTCCGGCACCCCGTCGCCGTCGGCATCGGGGTTTTCCACCGCAACCGCGCCCGTCTCGGGCGTCGCCAGCTGGTCCGAGCTGGCGGCGGCCACGTTCTCTTGTGCGGGCTGGCCGGTTGCGGTGGCATAGACCAGCGTCACGCGCGCGGTGCCTGTCTGGCCGGGCGCCAATGTCGGATTGCCGGCCAGCAATTCGGTGTCTGCCACCCCGTCAAAGCCCGGGTTGACCGACGCATCGTCAAAACCCGAAAGGCTGACGGTGGGCGGGAAATCGGGGCGCAGCGTCGCCGGTGCCACAAAGGCGGCCAGGTCATCGCGCAGCGAAATGCCGGTCTGGGTGATGTTGCCGGTGTTGGTCACGGCGATGTCAAACGTCACTTCGTCCACGGTGGTGAACAGCGGGCGTATCGTGGCGACGGTCTTGACCACGTCAAAGCTGGGCATCGGCGCAATCGGCACCGCGGTCGGATCGTCGGCGCCCACACCGTCATCATCCGACACATCGACAAGCGAGCCGCCCTGCGGCGTCGTCGCGGTGGCGGTGACCTGGTTGGCCACCCCGCCCGCGTCGATATCGGCCTGGGTCAAAACATGGGTCGCGGTATAGCTTGCCACCTCGCCCGGCAGCAGCGTGCCCTGGGGCGAGGGCGGGCTGCCGCTGGCCCCGACAAAGCTGACCGGCAGGTTGCGCGGATCGGCGCCCTGAATGTCACTTAGGGTATCTGTCAGGCCGATGCCGGTCAGGGTGACAGTGCCGGTATTCTCGACCGTGATTTCAAAGCTGACAGGCTCACCCGCGGCGGCGCCCGCGCTGGTCACGCGCTTGACCACCTCAACCCCCGGCGACGGCAGAATGGCGATCTCGGTGGCGTCGTCCACGGTGTTGCCGTCGCTTGCATCGTCGTCGGCCGAAACATCGCTGACGCGCGTGTCATCGGGCGCAAGCCCCGACACCACGGCGCTGTTGGCCAGCCCTCCCGCGTCGATATCTGGCTGGGTCAGCACATGGCTAAGCCGCCAGGTCGCCGTGGCGCCCGGCGACAGCGGGTCGGGCACGGATACCGGCACCGGCGTTGCTGGCAGCGGCGTGCCGTCGGCGCGTGTCATGCGGTCGGACAGCGCAAGGTCCGTCAGATCCTGGTTGCCGGTATTGAGCGCCGAGATCTCAAATTCCACCACGTCGCCCGCAATGGCCCCCGTCGCGGTGACGCGCTTTGCCACCTCAAGCGAGGCCGAGGTCGCCGCGTCGAAACGGGTGGCGTCATCGGTGCTGTTGCCATCGGTGTCGTCGCCATTGTCCGACAGGTCGCTGACCGGGCTGCCATCGGGCGCACGGCCCGTCGCCGTGACCTGGTTGCGCAGGCCGCCGGCGTTCAGATCGTCCTGGGTCAACGTATAGGAGGCGCTGTGGACCCAGGCCTCGCCAACGTCCAGGATGCCGTCGCCATCCACATCGCCCGACACCAGCGAAAAGGGCGCGTCCAGCGCAATCGGCGTGCCGTCCAGTCGCTGCATCGTATCGGTCAGCACGACCGAGGCGATGGACACGTTGCCTGTGTTCTCGACGACCAGGCGATAGCGCAGCACCTCGCCCGCCACCGAGGCCGCCGGGGCCAGCGTCTTGGTCGCCTCGATCGCGGGGGCCGCCGCGGGCCCTTCGGTGCGGATCGCCACGCTGTCGTCGACAATTGTGCCGAAGGGATCGCGCCCGGTGGCCCGGGCGGTGTTGTCCTGTGCGCCGGCATCGACCATCGCCTGTGTCACGGTCAGATCGAAGGCGCAGGATCCATCGACCGCGCCGGGCGCCAGCCGAGCCACCGTGCAGCTTAGCGACGGGGCGAGCGGATCGCTCAGCACGATGTCGAACAGGGTGACGTTGCCGGTGTTTTCCACCGAAAGCCGATAGCCAAGCGTGCTGCCGACCGGGCCAAAGGGCGACGGCGTGGCGGTCTTTGTCAACGCAAGCGCGGGGGCGGGGCTGGGCATCGCCACGGTCAGGGTGGTGTCGTCGCGCAGATCGTCCCCCAGTGGCGTGGTCGCGCGGGCAAAAGCGGCGTTGACCAGCGCGCCTGCATCGATATCGGCCTGCGTCACGGTGTAGGGTGCGCTGCATTCCAGCGATGCACCACGCGCCAGACTGTCGGTGGCGCATACAAGGCCGGGCAGCATCGGGTCGCTGACCGATACGGCGCGCAGCGTCTGGTTGCCGGTGTTCGTCGCCGCCAAGGTAAAGGTCAGAACCTGCCCCGGCGCGGTCACCGGCAGCGGCGCGGCGGATTTGGCCAGGCTTAGCGCGGGCGCCAGGGTGGCCGGGGTCGTCACGCGGTCGGGCGGGCTTGTCACCAGAGTGTCATCCGGGCCGTAGGCGGTGCTGGCGAAGGCCTCGTTCACCACCGCGCCGGCATCCAGATCGGCCTGGGTGACGGTATATGTGCCGGTGCAGCTGACCGTTTCGCCGGCCACCAGGTCGGGATCGGATGCGCTGGGGGTAAAGCAGGCGATCTGGCCCAGCAGGCTGTCCTCGACAACGACGGGCGCGGCAAAGCTGCGCGTGCCGCTGTTGGTCACGGTAAAGCTATAGTCGATCGTGTCGCCGACCTCGGCAAAGCCCGCGCCGGGTTCGGCGGATTTCACAAGGCTAAGCGCAGGCACCCCCGCATCGGGGATGGTTTCCGATGTCACCGGCGAGCGCGTCACGCCATCG
>JAASTF010000186.1 GCA_021767525.1 Paracoccaceae bacterium | reverse complement strand
CGGGCCGATCTGTTACACCCCCGACGGCAACCCGCTGGTGGGCCCGGCGCCGGGGCTGCGCAACATGTGGCTGGCCGAAGGGTTCAGTTTCGGCATCACCGCGGCGGGCGGCACCGGCTATTACCTGGCCCAGATGATGGTCGAGGGCGAGGCCGAGATCGACATGGCCAGCCTCGATCCCAAGCGGTACGGCCAGGATTGGATGACCACCGAATATGCCGCGCGCAAGAATGAAGAGGCGTATGAGCACGTCTATATCCTGCACCACCCCGACGAAGAGCGTGAGGCGTGTCGCCCGCTGCGCACCGGCCCGGCCTATGACCGGCAAAAGGCGCGCGGCGCGCAGTTCGGCTGCGTCAACGGGTTCGAGCGGCCCAACTATTTCGGGCCGCTGGATGCGGATGACAATTTCGACCACGACGCGCGCTCGTTCCGGCGTGGCGGCTGGTGGCAATATGCCGTGGACGAGGCCAAGGCCGTGCGCCAGGGTGTGGGCCTGATCGACGCAACCGCCTTTACCAAGCATGTGGTCAAAGGCCCGGGCGCCACGCAGTTCCTGGATTGGTTCACCTGCAACAAGCTGCCCAAGGTCGGGCGCATCAACCTGACCTATGCGCTGACCGATGCGGGCACCACGCGCACCGAATACACCATCGTGCGCCTGGCCGAGGACGAATATTACCTCGTGTCGGCCGGTGCCTGGGGCGCCTATGACGGCGATTACCTGCGCAAGGCGGCCGAGGACAAGGCGGGCGAGTTCGGTTACATCGAAATCCAGGACGTGACCACGCAATGGGGCGTCTTTGCCATCGCCGGCCCGAAATCGCGCGACATCCTGAACGCGGTCATCAAGGATGCCGACCCGGCCACCGCCCTGTCCAACAAGAGGTTTCCGTGGCTGTCGTGCCGCGATATCGAGCTGGGCATGTGCCCCGTCCGCGCGATCCGCGTGGCCTATACCGGCGAGTTGGGGTGGGAGTTGCACCACCCCATCGAGATGCAGAATTACCTGTTCGATCTGCTGGAAAAGGCGGGCGAGCCGCACGGCATGAAGCTGGTGGGCGCGCGGGCGCAGAACTGGCTGCGGCAGGAAAAATCCTATCGCGCCTTCGGCAACGAGCTGGGCCGCGACGCCACGCCCTTGGAGGCCGATCTGCCGCGTTTCGTGGACCTGTCGAAAGAGTTTCACGGCAAGGCCGCGATGGAAGCCAAGGGCATCCGCAGCAAATGCGTGACCGTTCTGATCGACGGGCCCGACGATGCCGACCCCTGGGGCCGCGAGGCATTGTACGTGGATGGCAAGAAGGTCGGGCGCCTGACCTCGGGCGGCTATTCGGTTGCCTTCGGAAAATCCATCGGCATGGGATACGTCGCGCCCGAACTGGCGGTCGAGGGCCAAAAGCTGAAAGTGTTGATCATGGGCGAAACCTATGACGCGGTGGTGACCTGCGACAGCCCTTATGACCCCAAGAACGAGGTCATCCGCAAGGACGGCTAAGCCGCCCGCAGGGTAAGGGAAAACACAGCCGGGCCGGGAAATGGCCCGGCTTTACCCTTTCGGCAGGCTGAATTTCGGCAGGCTTTCCAACGCCTCTTGCAGCGCGCTGCCCCAGCCATTGGCGACCGTGTGGAGATAGGGATCGTCGATCTCGATCCGACCATGGGGGCCGGCGGTCAGGCTGTCCTTTTGGTAGACGTGAAAATCGAACGGCGCGCCCACCGTCAGGTTGGCCTTGACCGTCGAATCGAAGCTGACGAGCAACAGGCGCATCGCGTCTTCGAAGTTCATCGCGGGGTCATAGGCGCGCACCAGGATGGGGCGGCCATACTTGGTTTCGCCGATCTGGAAAAACGGCGTGTCGGCGCCGGCCTCGATAAAGTTGCCTTCGGGGTAGATCAGGAACAGGCGCGGGGGGCTGCCCGCAATCTGCCCGCCCAGGATCAGCGTGGCGCCGAAGGCGCTGTCGGCCTCTTGGCCGGCGTCGCGGTGCTTGTCGATCACCTCGCGCAGGGTTGCGGCCACCAGGCGTGCAACCTGAAACATCGAAGGCACCCCCAGAACCGATGGCGTGCGGTCGTCGGGCGATTTCGTGCGTTCGTCCAGCAGGCTGACAACCGATTGAGTCGTCGCCAGGTTTCCCGATGACAAAAGGGTGATCACCCGGTCGCCCGGGGCCTCCCATATGGTCATCTTCTTGAAGGTCGAAATATTGTCGAGGCCCGCATTGGTGCGGGTGTCGGACATGAATACCAGACCCTCATCCAGCATCATTCCCACGCAATACGTCATCTGGGCCTCACTGCTGCGCCACCTCTATCTGGACCTCCAGCGTTTCGCCCGCGCCGCCGATCCTTGTGCCTGATACCGGTGCCGCATCGGAATAGTCCAGCCCTGTTGCGACACGGACGTAACGTGCATCGGGGGAAATACCGTTCGCCACGTCGAAACCGACCCAGCCCAGCTGGTCGATATGCGCCTCGGCCCAGGCGTGCATCGCCTCTTGGGTGACGCGATCGTTCAGCATCAGGTAACCCGAGACATAGCGCGCCGGAAAGCCCAGCGCGCGGGCGCAGGCGATGAACACATGGGTCTGGTCCTGGCACACACCGTGGCCGGCGGCCAGCGCGGACTCGGCTGTCCACTCGGGCTCGGAGGCGCCGATCCGATAGGTCACCGCCTCGCGCACGGCGTCGGAAAGCGCGTGCAGACGTTCCAGCGGGGGCGCCTCGTCCAGCTTGCGGGCCAGCGCCTGAACGCCCGATTTCGCCTCGGTGCGGGGGGTGGCCTTGCAATAAAGCCACAGCGGCGCCGGGCCGCGGTGTCGTCCGACAACGCCGTGGGTGTCGGTCAGCTCGACCTCGCCCTCGGACACGATGTCGATCTGCGCGGCGTCACGCTCGAACGAGATCAGCTCGGTCACGTTGTGGTGGTGGTCTTCATACAGCAATTCACGTTTGCCCCCGGTGATCGAGGTGCGCCAAGACAGAACCGTTTGCTGGTGCGAATTCTTGGGCGTCTTGCGGATCTGCTGCAGCCCGAAGCTGACCGGCTCGATAAAGCTGTAGCGCGTGGTGTGATGTATTTTCAGCCGCATTGGATCACTCGTAGAACCTGAAATCTATTTCGATCTGCCGGGCCAGCGTGGCCAGCTTGTCCAGAACGGCCTGGATGAATTCATGCAGGCCGTATTCGAACACCGCGCCCACATCATGCGACAGAAAACCGGTTTCCAGGTCCTGCACCATCCGAAGCGAGGCGTTGGGCCGCGTGGCGCCCGCGTTCAGATAGCGCAGGTTGTCCTTCAGCTTGCTGGCGCAAAAGGCCAGGCTGCGCGGCATCCGGCGATCCAGGATCAGGAACTGCGCGATTTCCTGTGGCCCGCCCGCATTGCCGTATTCCATGCGGAACCCGCCACGCGCCGAAACCGAGCGCAGGATGCTTTCCCATTGCACGTTGTCGATCGAGCTGCCCACCGCGCTGACCGTGGGCAGCAGCACGTAGTATTTCACGTCGAGGATCCGAGCGGTGTTGTCGGCCCGTTCCAGGAAGGTGCCGATGCGCAGGAAATCGTAGATGTCGTTGCGCATCATCGTGCCGTGCACCATGCCGCGCACCAGCGCGGTGTTCTGCCGGATGGCGCGCAAGACAGCGGGCAGGTCGCGCTCGGCCACCTTGCGGGCCAACATGTCGTTGGTCGACATGTAGGTGGCGTTGATCGCCTCCCACAATTCGCCGGTGATGGCGGTGCGCACCAGCCGCGCGTTCTGACGGGCCAAGTCGATACAGGACCGGATCGACGACGGGTTGGCGCGGTCGCGCGCCATCCAGTTGATCGCGGCATCCTTGGTGATCTCGTCATGTTCGGCCAGAAACGCCGAAAGCGCGCCGCTGGATTGCAGGACCGAGCGCCATTCGTCATCGCTGTCGCCGAGGCGGGTCAGCGCCAGCCGCTGGCCGGTTTCGATCAGCCGGGCGGTGTTTTCGGCGCGCTCCATGTAGCGCGACATCCAGAACAGACCGTTCGCGGTTTTGCCCAGCATCGCTCAGTCCTCCAGGATCCAGGTGTCCTTGGTGCCGCCGCCCTGCGACGAGTTCACCACCAAGGACCCTTTCTTCAGCGCCACCCGGGTCAGGCCGCCCGGCGTCACGTGGATCTTGCCCGGACTGACCAGAACGAAGGGCCGCAGATCGACATGGCGCGGCGCCAGGCCGTTGCGCGAAAAGATCGGCACCGTCGACAGGCTGAGCGTGGGCTGCGCGATGTAATTGCCGGGCCGCGCCTTCAGCTTGCGCCGGAACGCGGCCAGATCCTTTTTGGTGGCGGTCGGGCCGATCAACATGCCGTAGCCGCCCGAGCCGTGCACCTCTTTCACCACCAGGTCCTGAAGATTGTCCAGCACATAGGCCAAGGCCTCGGGCTCGGAACATCGCCAGGTCTGGACGTTTTTCAAAAGCGGCTGTTCGCCGGTATAGAACTCCACGATTTCCGGCATGTAGCTGTAAATCGCCTTGTCATCCGCGATGCCAGTGCCCGGCGCATTGGCGATGGTCAGGTTGCCGGCGCGGTAGACATCCATGATGCCGGGCACGCCCAGAGCGCTTTCCGGGTTGAAATTCAGCGGGTCCAGGAAATCGTCGTCGACGCGGCGATAAAGCACGTCGATCGTCTTGTAGCCGCGGGTGGTGCGCATCGCCAGGTGGCCGTCGACCACGCGCAGATCGTGCCCCTCGACCAGTTCGACGCCCATCTGGTCGGCCAGGAAGGCGTGTTCGAAATAGGCCGAATTAAAGATGCCAGGCGTCATCACCGCGACCACGGGCCCGCCGCTGGCGCCCTGTGGCGCGCAGGCCGCCAGCGAGCGCTGCAGGTCGACCGGGTAATTCTGCACCGGCTGCACGCGGTTGCGGCTGAACAGTTCGGGGAACATCTGCAACATGGTTTCGCGGTTTTCCAGCATATAGCTGACGCCCGACGGCGTGCGCGCGTTGTCCTCGAGCACGTAGAATTCGCCAGGTCCGGTGCGCACCAGGTCGATGCCGACGATATGGGTGTAGACGCCGCCCGGCGGCTCGACCCCGATCATCTGGGGCAGAAAGGCGTCGTTGCCGCTGATCATTTCCTGCGGGATGCGGCCGGCCTTGATGATTTCCTGGCCGTGGTAGATATCGTGCAGAAACGCGTTGATGGCGCGCACGCGCTGTTCGATCCCGCGCGACAGGCGATACCATTCCGCGCCCGAGATGATGCGCGGGATGATGTCGAAGGGGATCAACCTTTCCTCGGCCTCGGCCTGACCGTAGACGTTGAAGGTGATGCCGGACAGGCGAAACAGCTCGTCGGCATCGCGTTGCTTGGCGCGCAGGCGGGCGGCATCTTCGCCCTGAAACCACTCGTGGAACACGCGGTAAGGATCGCGCAGGCTGTCATCGGTGCCCCACATTTCGTCGAAAATCGGTGATGTCGTCATTCTCGCACCCTCCGAGTCATTCATAGCCCGATGATCGGGTGCGCGCGGGGTAAATGCAAAACCACCCTGCACAGCCGCCGTGCCGCCGGGTTTGTGCGCAGTCTTTGTGCGGTGCGATGAAAAATGTAGCGCGCCGCAAAGGGCGCGCCACAGGCTTTCGCGCCGTTCCGGCGTGATGCAAATCAGTTAGGCCCGAAATCGGCTGCTGTCACGACGCCGTCGCCGTTGCTGTCCATCCGCGTGATCCAGCCGGCGGCGCTGTCGATGAATTCTTCGCGCGTCACCTGGCCATCGCTATTCGCATCGGTGATGTCGCGGCGCATCAGTCCGGCCGGGTTGTCGCCGGTGGCGGCCTTGGCGGGCAGGCCCATTTCCACCAGGTCATTGGCGCGCGCGGCGTCGAACATGTCGTATTCTTCGGCCGACAGCGCGCCGTCTTCGTCCGCGTCGAAGGACAGGAAAACATCGCCGCGGCGTTCCTGCGCCTCGGCCAGTGTCACCGCGCCGTCCCCGTCGAGATCCCAGTTCTCGATGAAATGGGCGCCGGCACTGCCGCCACCATGCGAATTGGCCAGCGCAGTCAGTGGCGCCAGGGCAATGGCGGCAGACAGGGCCAGGATGCGCATATCCGTCATGCCTTTTCGGTCAGTTCGTCGAAACATTCCAGCGCCTTGCTGGCATACATCGTGGCCGGGCCGCCACCCATCTGGATCGACATGCCCAGCACATCGGCCAGTTCGTCGCGGGTGGCGCCGGCCTTGACCAGCGCCTCGACATGCAGCGCGATGCAGGATTCGCAGCGGATGCCGACAGCGATGCCAAGCGCCACGAATTCCTTGGTTTTGAAATCCAGAACGCCGCCCTCTTTGACGGCCTTCGACAGCGCGCCGAAGCCGCGGGTGACCTCGGGGATGGTTTTGTAAAGCGTGCGCAGGCGGTTGCGGGTGGTGTCG
>JAASTF010000185.1 GCA_021767525.1 Paracoccaceae bacterium | reverse complement strand
CTGAATTACATGGGCGTCGATTTCACCGATGTGAACGTGCTGGCCGACGACGAAATTCGCCAGGGAATCAAGGACTATTCCGACTGGCCGACGATCCCGCAGCTGTATGTGAAGGGCGAGTTCGTGGGCGGCTGCGACATCGTTACCGAGATGACCTTGTCGGGCGAGTTGGACGAGCTGTTCGACCAGAACGGCGTGGCCTATGACAAGGACGCCGCCGACAAGATCCGCGAAGCCAACGCCTGATTTCGCGCGATTTCTGCACAAAACCGCGCGGTAACGCGCCGCGCGGTGGCTTAACAGCGCGCGGTTTGCCCCGGCAACCGCGCGCTTTTTACGTTTTGGAAAGGCGTATCGCACCCAAATCCGGGCGTCGGGCCGCTGGTGGGGCATGGGTTGCGCAAAACCGCGCGGTTTTGCGTCGAAATCGCGCGCCGGCTTTTCCGACAACGGCGAAAAACGGTTAACGCGCGCCCGGCAGCAGCGCCGCCGCCTGATCCCAGATGCGCGCCACGATCTGACCCGCCGGTTCGGCCCGCGCCATCCCCGCCGCCTGCCCGGCCCAGGCTTGCATCGCATCCAGCCGGCCGTCGCGGGTGGCCGCCTCGCGCATGGGCGCAGTCAGGGCGCGCTGCACGGGGTATGGCGCCGCTTCGGGGCGGTCCTCAACCGCCCGCACATAAGCTGTGGCAATCGCCCGGCCGGGCCGGCCCGAAAAGCCGCGGGTCAGCGCCGTGCCTTCGGGCGCAAGCCCGGCCAGGCCATCGGCCCAGGCAGGCGCAATCCCCGCCTCGGGGGCGCGTAAAAGCGCGCTGCCCAGCATCACCGCACTGGCGCCCAGCGTCAGGGCGGCGGCCACGCCGCGCCCGTCCGCGATGCCGCCGGCCGCGATCACCGGCAGATCGACCGCATCGGCCACCGCCGGGATCAGCGCCAGGCTGCCCACGGCGTCGCGCTGCGCGTGGGCCGCATCGAAGGCGCCGCGATGGCCGCCGGCCTCGGCCCCTTGGGCGATCAGCGCATCGGCCCCGGCCTGGGCTGCGGCGCGCGCCTCGGCCACGGTGGTGACAGTGGCGAACCACCGCACACCGGCGGCCTTGGCCGCGCGCGCCTGTGCAGGTGTCAGAAGCCCCATGATGGTCGAAATCACCGGCGCGCCGCTGTGCAGAACAGCCTGAAACTGCGCGTCGAAATCCTGCACCAACGGCCCGTCGCCGGGCAGAGATGGGCGCGGCCCCCATTGCGCCAGGAAATCGGCCACCGCGCGTTCCCGCGCCGCATCGCGCGCGGGCGCGGGATCGGGCACCCAGAGATTGATTTGAAACGCCGCGTCGGACGCGGCCCTGAACGCTGTCGCCCACTTGACGATCTGCGCCGGCGGCAGCAGCAAGGCCCCGCAGGCCCCCATGCCGCCCACCCCCGCCACCGCAACGGCCAAACCCACCGGCGAGGCCCCGGCCATCGGCGCCATCAGCACCGGCCGTTCCAGACCGTAGGCGTTGCAAAAGCCCTGAACGCGGGGCCAGGGGGCGGCGCGGCGCATGGCCCCTGCCCGTCAGTCGCCCGAGCGATCTTCGAGGCTGTCGGCCAGCGATTCCGCCCGCGCGGCCAGCTCGGCCATTGTTTCGGTGATCTGCGGCGGGATGACCGGCACCTCGATCCGTTCGGGCGCCGGGCCCGGGGCGTTTTTCAACTGCTCAAGCTCGGCGCGCAGGGCGGCCATTTCGCTTTCGGCCTCGCGCAGGCGATCCTCGACGCCCGCGGTCTTGTCGGCCAGCATCAGCCCCGCCATCAGCAGCATTCGCGCCTCGGGCAGCCGGCCGATCTGGGCGGTCAGGGTGCTGGCCTCGGTGTCCAGCATCCCTGCCGCGGCCTGAAGGTAATGCTCTTCGCCTTCCTGGCACGAGACTTCGAAGGTGCGGCCCCCGATGCGAATTTCGACTTCAGGCATCTTCGCCCTCCTCGGCGTTGGTATCGGTTTCGGCCAGAAGCGGCGCCATGACAGCCATGATGGCGTCGGCCTCGGCGATGTCGGTGGCGCGCGCGGCGCGCAGCGCCTCGATCTCGGCCAGCATGGCCTTGTTGATCAGGTGCGCATCGGCCACGCCCTCGGCGTTCGCCTCGCGCAGCTGGGCCACGCTGTCGCGCAGCTGCTCAGACGCCTTGCGCAGGCGCTGCAGCTCGGCATCGAGCTGCCCCATCGCGCCGCGGGTGCTGTCCAGCTCGGCCTTCAGCGCGGCGGTGGCGGTTTCCTCGCGCTCGTGCAAGGTCTTGATCCGCTCTTCAAGCTGGGCGGTGGCCAGCTTTTCGTCGGCCAGGGCCTGCCTGAGATCGGCCAGTTCCTGCGGATCGGCAGCGGCCTGGGGCGACGCAAGCCCGTCGATGCCGCGCGCGATGCGGTCCATCGCCGCCGTCAGGCGCCGTTCCAATTCGGTGATATCGCTCATGCCTCTTGCCCTCACCTTTCGTCGTGGTGCACGGGCCAAGGCCCATCGGGCTGCCGCGCACCTGCCTGCGGACCTGCCCGCCGAATCGCCGGGTGGCCCTTTTGTCAGCAGTTTATCCAAGAGCGTGGGAAATTGCGCCCCCTTTGGCCCCAAGCACTTAGCCGCCACGCTTGATCTTGGTCGTGGGGCTGGTATTGGAGGGCGAAAGCTTAGCGCCGCAACCAAAGGAAGCCTGCCCCGTGGACATCTCAGCCCTGCGTTCCGCAAACCCCGATCACTGGATGCGCGCCGCCGCGATCCGCGCCCTGACGCTGGACGCCGTCCATGCCGCCAATTCCGGCCATTCCGGCATGCCGATGGGCATGGCCGACGTGGCGACCGTGCTGTTCGAAAAGCACCTGAAATTCGACGCAAGCGCGCCCAATTGGCCCGACCGCGACCGGTTCATCCTGTCGGCGGGCCACGGCAGCATGTTGATCTATTCGCTGCTGTACCTGACGGGCTATGCACAGGTCACGCTGGACGAGCTGCGCAATTTCCGCCAGTGGGGCGCGAAAACCGCCGGGCACCCGGAAAACTTCTTGCTGGACGGGGTGGAAACCACCACCGGGCCGCTGGGCCAGGGGATCGCCAACTCGGTCGGCTTTGCGATGGCCGAGGAAATCCAGCGCGCCACTTTCGGGCGCAAGGCGGTGGATCACTATACCTATGTGATCGCCGGCGACGGCTGCCTGATGGAAGGCGTCAGCCAAGAGGCGATCACGCTGGCCGGCCGCCAGCGCCTGGGCCGGCTGATCGTGTTCTGGGACAACAACAACATCACCATCGACGGTGAGGTGTCGCTGGCCGACGCCACGAACCAGCCGATGCGTTTCAAATCGGCGGGCTGGCACGTGCAGGAAATCGACGGCCACGACCCCGAGGCGATCGACGCCGCCATCGCCGCGGCCAAGAAATCGCGCAAGCCCTCGATGATCGCGTGCAAGACGCATATCGCCCTGGGCCATGCGGCGCAGGACACCAGCAAGGGCCACGGCGCGCTGACCGACGACGCGCAATTGCAGGCCGCGAAAGAGGCCTATGGCTGGACCGGCGGCCCGTTCGACGTGCCCGCCGCGATCAAGGCGCAATGGGAAGAGATCGGCCGCCGCGGTGCCGCCGAGCGCGCCGCCTGGGAAGAGCGGATGGCGCAGATGTCCGAGCGCCGCCGCGCCGAGTTCGAGCGCCGCTATGCGCTGGACGTGCCGAAAAAGCTGTCGGGCGTGATCCGCGCGCTGAAAAAGCAGGTCAGCGAAACCGCGCCCAAGGTCGCCACCCGAAAATCCAGCGAAATGGTGCTGGAAGTGGTGAACCCGATCATGGGCGAAACCGTGGGCGGCTCGGCCGACCTGTCGGGGTCGAACAACACCAAGACGGCGGATATGGGCGTTTTCGACGTGGACACCCGCAAGGGCCGGTACGTGCATTGGGGCATCCGCGAGCACGGCATGGCCGCGGCGATGAACGGCATGGCGCTGCATGGCGGCATCCGGCCCTATGGCGGCACCTTCATGGCCTTCACCGACTATGCCCGCCCGTCGATGCGCCTGGCCGCGCTGATGAAGATCCCCAGCGTGTTCGTCATGACCCATGACAGCATCGGCCTGGGCGAGGATGGCCCGACGCACCAGCCGGTCGAGCACCTGGCGATCAGCCGCGCGACGCCCAACACCATGGTCTTTCGCCCCTGCGACACGGTGGAAACCGCGGAAAGCTGGGAACTGGCGCTGACCGCAAAGGCGACGCCCTCGGTGCTGTCGCTGACGCGGCAAAACGTGCCGACGCTGCGCACCCAGCACCGGATGAAGAACCTGACCGCCTCGGGTGCCTATATCCTGGCCGATGCCGAGGCGGGCAAGCGCCAAGCGATCCTGATCGCCACCGGATCGGAGGTGGCGATCGCGATGGAGGCGCGCGCCACGCTCGAGGCCGAGGGGATCGGCACGCGGGTCGTGTCGATGCCCTGCATGGAGCTGTTCGCCGCGCAGGACGAGGCCTATCGCCGCCGGGTTCTGCCCGCCGGCCCCGTGCGCGTGGGGGTCGAGGCCGCCGTGCGCCAGGGCTGGGACCGCTGGCTTTTGGGCGAGCGCGGGCGCGAGGCCAAGGCCGGCTTTGTCGGCATGTCGAGCTTTGGCGCCTCGGCCCCGGCCGACGTGCTGTACGAGAAATTCGGCATCACGCCCGAGGCCGTGGTGGCCGAGGTGAAACGCCTGCTGGGCTGAGGCCGGTTTCGGGTGCGATGCAAGGGGCGCGAGATGCGGCGCCCCTTGTCTTTTAGCGCCCCCGAGTTTTTCAGGAAAACTCGGGCGAAAATCCATGTGTCATGGATTTTCAGCAGATCACGTGCACCGGTTCGTTGTTGCAGAAGATCACGAACTGGCCTGCGTTTTCGACCATGTGAAACCCGCGGCGCTGGACCTCGGCCACGAACACGTCACGGCCCACGATGCGGTCCACGTCGCGCACCGCGCGGCGGATCACGCCGCCGCGATTCACGGCCTGCGCGGCGAACACGCCCCGCAGCCATCGTTGCGCGTCCAATGGCAGCGCGGGCGCCACGCGTGGGGCGATTGCGCGGATCGGCAAATCCTGTCTCATGCCCCGCAGGCTGCGCGCGCCGCGGTTAAGCCCGGGTTAATGCCCGGCGGCTTTCTTGCCCGTCACCGCCGCGATCGCCGGCCCAACCAGCCGCGTGGCGATGGGGATCAAGACCAGGCCCCAGGCCAGCCCCAGAACGCCGTCGCAAAACGCCGTCACGGCCCATTTCACGGCCCCCGCGCCGCTTTCCAGCCCCGCGGCCACGCTGGCGGCCAGCACCTTGATCTGGTCATAGGGCAGATGCCAGCCCAGATCGTGCAGCCCGTGCACCATGATCGAGCCGCCCACCCACAGCATCGCCGCCGTGCCCACGATGGACAAGATTTTCAGCAGAACCGGCATGAACTTGACCAAGCCGCGCCCGAAAGACCGCCCGGCGCCGGTGCGCCCGTTTTCGGCCAGGTACAGCCCCACATCGTCCATCTTCACGATCAGCCCGACCGAGCCATAGACCGCGATGGTCACCATGATCCCCACCAGCGCCAGCGTCGCGCCCTGCATCCAGACATTCGGCGCCTCGATCGCGGCCAGCGAAATGGTCATGATTTCCGCCGACAGGATGAAATCGGTCTTGATCGCGCCTTTCACCTTTGCCTCTTCCAGGTGGCCGGGATCCTTTACCGACATATCGGCCTCGATATGCTTGTCGGCATGGGGAAAGAGCGCGTGAAATATCTTTTCCGCGCCTTCGAAACATAAATACGATCCGCCCAGCATCAGCAGGGGCGTGATCATCCAGGGCGCGAAATTGGCCAAAAGCATCGCCACCGGCAGCAGGATCACCAGCTTGTTGAAGAACGATCCGCGCGCGATGCGCCAGATGATCGGCAATTCGCGCGCGGGCGCGAAGCCTTGCACGTATTTCGGCGTCACCGCGGCATCGTCGATGATGACGCCCGCGGTCTTGCTGCCGGCCTTGGCGGCGGCGGCGGCCACGTCGTCGACGCTGGTGGCCGCCACCTTGGCGATGGCCGCCACGTCATCCAGAAGTGCAAGAAGACCGCTCATAACCGCAAACCCCGTGTTCGAACCCTTGGCGCCACCCTAGCGGATGCGCCGGGCACGGCAAGCCCGCAGGCCGCGCCCCTGTTAGCGCAACCGCCTCTGGTTTGCGCTAACACCTCGAAAAAGCGTCGTTTTTCACCTTTCCGGCCCGGGCCGCGCGGGTTAAACCCCGCGCAACTTCACCCGTGCAGGAGATCTGACCCATGACCATCACCCTTGGCATCAACGGATTTGGACGTATCGGCCGCTGCACGCTGATGCATATCGCCGAGGCCGCGCGCCAGGATGTGCGCGTCGTCAAGGTCAACGCCACCGGCCCGCTGGACACCGCCGCCCACCTGAT
>JAASTF010000184.1 GCA_021767525.1 Paracoccaceae bacterium | reverse complement strand
GATCGCGCGCGCGATCCACGATTTCTCGGACCGGCGCACGTTGCCCTTTGTCACCGTTACGGCGTCGGACCTGGCCGATCTTGAAGGTCCGGCCCGCCTGCTCGCGCGGGTAAAGGGCGGCACGCTGCTGTTCGACGAGCTGGGCGACCTGGACATGGAGGCGCAGGCCCGCATCGTGCGGATGATGGACACACCCGGCGATCACGTGCCGCGCTTCATGGCGACCAGCCAGGCCAACCTGAATGGCGCGATGGAGCAGGGCCGGATGCGGCAGGACCTGTTCTATCGCATCGGCGGAGCGACGTTGCATGTGCCCAGCCTGCGCGAACGGGTCGACGACATTCCGTTGCTGTCCGATCATTTCCTGGCCAGGGCCGAGCGCGATACCGGCGTGATGCGGCGGCTGTCCACCGACGCGCTGGACCTGATGCGCGCCTACAGCTGGCCGGGCAACGTGCGGCAATTGGAAAATGCGATCCGCCGTCTGGTTCTGACCAGCCGGGCGGATGAAATCACCCGGACCGAGGTGGAATCGGTCTTGGGCAGCCAGCCCGAGGTCGAACCGGTTCTGGGCGGGGCCAATGAAACCGACAACCTGTCGGCCAGCATCGCCCGCCACTTGCGGCGCTATTTCGACCTGCACGGCAACATGCTGCCACCGCCAGGCCTATACGCCCGCATTCTGCGCGAGATGGAAGAGCCGCTGATCGAGATCGCGCTCGAGGCGACGGGCGGGAATCAGGCCAAATGCGCCGATCTTTTGGGGATCAACCGCAATACGCTGCGCAAGAAGATCACCGATCTGGATATTTCCGTGACAAGGCGCCGAAAGTTGATGTAAAACCGCAACATATGCGTGGTATTCTGGCCGCATTGCCTGTATCCTGCGCCAAATGTAGCGGTGTGGCGGCGCAAAGCCGCAATCAATTGGGGGGCGTGCGTGACCACACGGGCACGGCACAGCAGATCTACATGGGAGCGTCTTGTCCGCCTGCGGCGGCAGCGCCGGGTCCAGAACGGTCTGACCCTAGGGCTTGTCCTGCTGGGGCCAGTTCTGGCGCTGGCGACATTCCTGGTGCTGGGCCCGTTCGACGGCGGTGCCTCGTCTTTGTCGTTGCGGCTGGTTCTGATGGCCGACCTGGTTTATGTGCTGCTGCTGGCGGCGCTGGTGCTGCAACGGGTCGTCGCTCTCATGGCCGCGCGGCGGGCGCATTCCGAAGGCTCGCGCCTGCATCTGCGGCTGACCGGCGTGTTTGCCCTTATGGCGTTTCTGCCGACGGTGACGGTGGCGATCTTCGCCATGTTGACGATCAATATCGGGCTGGAAACCTGGTTCTCCGAGCGTGTGCGCCAGGTTGTCGGCGCGTCGCTGGCGGCGGCGCAATCCTACGAGGAAGAAGAGCGGCGCGACCTGCGCGACGACGCGATTTTGCTGGCGCGTTTCATCACCGATCAGCAGCGGCTGACGGGCTTTACATCGGATGGCAACCTGCGCGTGGTGTTGACCGAGGGCCAAAGCCGCATCCAGCGGGGATTGAAAGAGGCTTATGTGATCGACGGCAGCGGCGATCTCCAGGCGCGTGGCCAGCGGTCATACCTTTTCGATTTCGAACAGCCGGCACCCGCCCAGATGCAAGAGGCGGTCGCCGAGGGCATCGCGCTGATCCCCGATTGGCCGAATAACGAGTTTCGCGCCCTTGTGCCCCTGCGTGGCTTTGCAGATCGGTTCTTGTATGTCAGCCGCACGGTGGACGGCGATTTGCTGGCGCTGCTGGATGAAACCCAAGAAACCGCGCGTTTTTACCAACAACAGGAAACCGAGCGCGGCCGCCGCCTGTTCGATTTCGCGCTGTTGTATCTCGGCTTCGCGCTGTTGTTGATCCTGGCGGCGGTTCTGTTGGGCCTGTGGTTCGCCGAACGGCTCAGCCGGCCGGTGGGGCGGCTGACCGGCGCCGCGCAACGGGTGGGCGAGGGCGATCTGGACGTGCAGGTGGTCGAGGACGAGGGCGATGACGAAATCGCCATGCTGGGCCGCTATTTCAACCAGATGACCCGGCAGCTGAAGGGGCAGCGCGCGGCGCTGCTGGAGAATACCCGGCAGATCGAACGCCGGCGGCGGCTGTTCGATTCCGTTCTCAGCTCGGTCACGTCGGGCGTTGTGGGCGTCGATGCCAAGGGGCGGGTCACCTTTGTCAACCGCTCGGCCGAGCGTCTGCTGGACTGGCACGAGGACCAGCAATCGCTTGCGCTGGCCGTGGCTGTGCCCGAGTTCGGCCCGCTGTTCGAACGGGTGCAGGCGGGCCAGGTCGAAACAGCGCAGGAAGAGGTCAAGGTCAGCCGCGGCGGACAGTTGGAAAACCTGCTGGTGCGCGTGTCGACGCGGCGGAACGCCGATGGCAAACGCGAAGGTTTCGTGGTGGCCTTTGACGATGTGACCAACCTGGTCGCCGCGCAGCGCATGGCCGCCTGGGGTGACGTGGCCCGCCGTATCGCCCATGAGATCAAGAACCCGCTGACACCCATCCAGCTGTCGGCGGAACGCATCAAGCGCAAGTTTGGCCGCCAGCTGGAGCCCGAGCAAGCCCAGAGCCTGGATCAGTTGACCGACGTAATCGTGCGGCAAACCAACGATCTGCGTCGGATCGTCGACGAGTTTTCGAAATTCGCACGGATGCCCGAACCCGACCGCAAACCCGAAAGCGTGTCGGCCATCCTGCGCGATGCCGTGCTGTTGCAGCAGGCCGGCCAGCCGGATGTCGAAATCGTCGACGACCTGCCCGATGACCCCTTCGAGGCCGAGCTGGATGCCGCGATGATCGGCCAGGCCCTGACCAATCTGATCAAGAACGCGGGCGAGGCCACCCAAAGCCTGCGCACCAAGGGCGCGCCCGACGGCTACAGCCCGCAGATCCGTGTGTCGGCAAAGCGCGAGGGCGACCAGGTCGAGATCCGCATCATGGACAACGGCATCGGCCTGCCCGAAGACCGCGCGCGCCTGTTCGAGCCCTACGTGACCACCCGCGAAGAGGGCACCGGGCTGGGCCTGCCCATCGTGAAGAAGATCATCGAAGAACATGGCGGCACCTTGCACCTGGACGACGCGCCGCCCTTTGAACCCGGGGCGCATAGCGGCGCGATGGCGGTCATCCGCCTGCCGTTGACACCGGCGCCGGTGACGGAACATGCAGTATGAGGACGGTATGAGCGATATTCTGATTGTCGATGACGAGCGTGATATTCGAGAGCTGATTTCAGACATTCTCGAGGACGAAGGCTATACCACGCGGCTGGCGGGCAATTCCGATGACGCGATGAAAGAGGTCAATGCCGAGCCGCCCGCGCTGCTGATCCTGGATATCTGGCTGAAAGACAGCAAGATGGACGGAATCGACATCCTGAAAACCGTCAAGCGCGATAACCCGGATGTGCCGATCATCATCATCTCGGGGCATGGCAACATCGAGATCGCCGTCGCCGCGATCAAGCAGGGCGCATACGATTTCATCGAAAAGCCGTTCAACATCGACCAGTTGCTGGTGGTGATCCGCCGCGCGATGGAAACCAGCCGCTTGCGGCGCGAAAACACCGCGCTGCGGCGCAAGGATACCGGCGCGGCCGAGATGGTCGGCTCCAGCGCGGCCTTCCGCGCGCTGGTGGGCCAACTGGACAAGGTGACCAAGTCGAACGGGCGGGTGATGCTGACCGGCCCGGCCGGATCGGGCAAGGAAGTCGCCGCGCGGTATATCCACGCCAATTCCAACCGCGCCTCGGCGCCCTTCGTGACGGTCGGATGCGCCAGCATCGATGCCGAGCGGATGGAAGAGGTCTTGTTCGGTCGCGAAAGCCCCGAACGCGGCATCGAACCTGGGCTGTTGGAGCAGGCACATGGCGGTGTCGTCTATTTCGACGAGGTGGCGGATATGCCGCTTGGCACCCAGTCGAAAATCCTGCGCGTGCTGGTCGATCAGCAATTCACCCGCGTGGGCGGCACCGACAAGGTGCGCGTCGATATCCGTGTGATCTCCTCGACCAACCGCAACCTCGAGGCCGAGATCGGCGCGGGCAACTTTCGACAGGAATTGTATCATCGGCTGAACGTCGTGCCGATCGAGGTGCCCAGCCTGGAAGAGCGGCGCGAGGATATTCCCGAGCTGGCCGCCTATTTCATCGAAGGTTTCCACCAGACCCAGGGCCTGCCCGCGCGGGTTCTGTCTGACGAGGCTGTGACGCTGATGCAGACGATGATCTGGCCCGGCAACGTGCGCCAGCTGAAAAACCTGATCGAGCGAGTGCTGATCCTGGGCGATGGCACCGGCCCGATCGAGGCGCGCGAATTGCCCAGCGACGACGACAAACCCGGCGAGGAAGGGCGCGTGGTGATTTCCGGAACCCTGGCCACCATGCCCCTGCGTGAAGCCCGCGAAGCGTTCGAACGGGAATACCTGCTGACGCAGATCAACCGTTTCGGCGGCAATATCAGCCGCACGGCGAATTTCGTCGGGATGGAGCGCAGCGCGCTGCACCGCAAACTGAAAAGCCTGGGCGTCGTCACGTCGAACAAGGCCGGCGCCCGCATCGCCGAGGTCAACCAGGACGAAGAGGCATAGGCGCCCCCGGCCTTGGCGTGGTCAGCCTTCCTTTGGGGCCACGATCTGCCAGGTGCCGTCGGTGTTGCGGATCACGCAGGCGTTCTGCGTCAGGCGCGGCATTACGGTGGTGCGGCCCTGCGGCGCGTTGGCGCGCAGTTCGGGCGGGCAGGGCGGCAGGCTGACCGGGCTGTAGCCGCTGCGCTGCATGCACTGGCCCACCACCTCGCGGCGCAGCCCCTCGTTCGCGTCGTAAAAGATGATGTCGCCCCCGATCTGGTCGTAATAGACGCTGCAATTTCCGCTGCTGTCGCAGATACGCCTTGGCACGATGCTGATCGGGGTGCGCCGGGTGCGGGTGTTCACCGGCACCTTTTGCGCCGCCTCCGTCCGGCAGGTCAGCAGCCGGTCTTGCGACGCCGCGACCGATGCGCCCGGCTTGTACCAGATGTTCATTGGCGCGCAGGCCGCGACCAGCGCGGCAAGGCTCAGCAGGGCAAGGGGGCGAAACATCGTCTTTCCTCCAATCCGTCGGGGCCAGTCTGCCGAACCGCGGCGCCCATGACAATTCAATTGACCGATCCGGGCGCTTCTGCCATCCAAACCCCTTGAGACAAGGGAAGAATAAGCCATGAAGGTCATCATCTGCGGCGCAGGGCAGGTCGGCTGGCAGATCGCGCGCCACCTGTCGGGCGAGCGCAACGACGTGACGGTGGTCGACAGCAACGCCGACCTGATCCGCCGCGCGACCGATGCGCTGGATGTGCAGGGCATCGCGGGTTTTGCCAGCTACCCGGACGTGCTGGATCGCGCCGGCGCGCGCGACGCCGACATGGTGATCGCGGCCACCCACTCGGACGAGGTGAACATGGTCACCTGCCAGGTGGCGCATTCGGTCTTTTCGGTGCCGCGCAAGATCGCGCGCCTGCGGGCGCAATCCTACCTGACGGCGATCTATTCCGACCTCTACCGTCGCGATCACATGCCCATCGACGTGGTCATCAGCCCCGAGCGCGAGGTGGCCGAGGCCGCGTTGCAGCGGCTTGGCTCGCCCTCGGCCTTCGACACCGAGGTGTTCCATGACGGCAAGGCGCAGCTGCTGGGCATCACGATCGAGGATGACTGCCCGGTGGTGAACACGCCGCTGCGCCAGTTGACCGACCTGTTTTCCACCCTGCGCGCCATCGTCGTGGGCGTGCGCCGCGACGGCACGCTGTTCGCGCCCGAACCCGGCGATCAGCTGTTCGTCGGCGACGATTGCTATGTCGTGGCGGTGAACGAGGATGTGCCGCGCACGCTGGAAGTGTTCGGAAAATCGCCGAAAAAGCAGGAACGCGTCGTGCTGATCGGCGGCGGCAATGTGGGCCTTGCGGTGGCCAGCCGCCTGGAAGAGCGCGCCGACCGCGTGCGCGTCAAGGTGATCGAAAAGAACCGGCGCGTTGCCGAACGTGCCGCCGACCAGTTGGAGCGCACCATCGTTCTGAACGGCGACGGGCTGGATACGGCGCTGTTGAAAGAGGCCAATATCGACCGCGCCGACGCGGTGCTGTGCGTCACCGACGATGACAAGACCAACATGCTGGCCGCGGTGCGCGCCAAGGCCGAAGGCTGCCCGATGGCCATTGTCCTTGTGAATGACCCGACGATGGTCCCCCTGATGGCCCCCCTGGGCATCGACGCTTATATCAACCCGCGCGCCACCACCGTCAGCTCGATCCTGCGCCACATCCGTCACGGTCGCGTGCGCGGCGTCTACTCCATCGGGGACGCCGAGGCCGAGGTGATCGAGGCTGAGGTTCTGTCGACCTCGCCTATTGCCGGGCAGAAGGTATCCGAGATCGATTTCCCCGAGGGCGTTCTGATCGGCATGGT
>JAASTF010000183.1 GCA_021767525.1 Paracoccaceae bacterium | reverse complement strand
GCCTATTCCGCCCGCCGTGGCCTGCGCGGCTTGCCGCGCGCCGAATTGCCGGTGATGAAACAGATCCTGAAGGAAGGCTGGCTTTATATCCTGGTTTTCGGCGTTCTGATCTTCATGCTGCTGGTGATGCGGCGCGAAACCTCGGCGCCGTTCTATGCCACCGCGCTTTTGCTGGTGGTGAACCAGATGCTGCCGGGCAACCGGCTGTCGCTGAAGGGGCTGGGCGACATGATCGTGGGCGTCGGCGCCGGGCTGGCCGAACTGACGGCCATTCTGCTGGGCGTCGGCCTGATCGTTGGTTCGTTCAGCGCCACGGGCCTGGCCGGCACGCTGGTAAACGAGCTGATTTTCATCGCGGGCGACAACGTCTTTGTGCTGCTGCTGATGGGGGCGATCACCGCCTTTATCTTTGGCATGGGGATGACAGTGACGGCCTGTTACATCTTCTTGGCCGTGGTGCTGGCGCCTGCTCTGGAACAGGGCGGATTGAACCAGATCGCGGTGCACCTTTTCATCCTGTATTGGGGCATGGTCAGCTTTATCACCCCGCCGGTGGCGCTGGGGGCCTTTGCCGCCGCCACGATGGCTGGTGAGAATGCAATCAAAACCGGGTTCGAGGCGATGCGCCTGGGCGGCGTCATCTATATCGCGCCGTTCTTCTTCGTGCTGAACCCGGCGCTGGTGGCGCAGGCCCCGGCATTGGAGGTGGCTGTGGCGCTGACCTCGGCTCTGTTCGGGGTGGCCATGATCTCGATGGCGCTGCAGGGCTATGTCAGCCTGGTGGGCCCGATCCGCAAAGGGCCTGTCGGCTATGTGCTGCGGGTGCTGCTGTTCTTTGGCGGGCTGTTCTTTGCCCTGCCCGAAACCCATGTCTTCGGCCTGAACTTTGTCGAAACCGCGGGCATCGGCCTGGTGCTGTGTGCGCTGCCGATCATTCTGGCCTACACCGATGGCAAGCGCGAGGATCTGAGCGCATCCTGAGCGCGCCGCCAACCGCACAAAGAAAAACGCCGCCCCGGATCGGGGCGGCGTTTGCTTTTGCGCGGATCGCCGCGATCAGCCGATGATCGCGTTCAGCGTTTTCGACGGGCGCATCACATTCGCGGTTTTCACAGGATCGGTGTGGTAGTACCCGCCCAGGTCCGCCGGTGCGCCCTGCGCCGCGGCCAGCTCGGCCACGATGTCGGCCTCGCCCTCGGCCAGCGCCTTGGCGATGGGCGCGAAATGCGCGGCCAGGTCGGCATCATCCGACTGGGCGGCCAGCGCCTCGGCCCAGTAGCGGGCGAACCAGTAATGGCTGTCGCGGTTGTCGGGCTCGCCCACCTTGCGGCTGGGGCTGCGGTTGTTGTCCAGTATGCCCTGCGTCGCGGCCTCGACCGCCTCGCCCAGAACACGCGCCTTGGCGTTGTCCTTTTGATCGGCCAGGAACTTGAAGCTTTCGCCAAGCGCGCAGAACTCGCCCAACGAGTCCCAGCGCAGGTGGTTTTCCTGCTGCAACTGCTGCACGTGCTTGGGGGCCGAGCCGCCCGCGCCGGTTTCGAACAACCCGCCGCCATTCATCAGCTTGACGATCGACAGCATCTTGGCGCTGGTCGCCAGTTCCAGGATCGGGAACAGGTCGGTCAGGTAATCACGCAGCACGTTGCCGGTGATTGCAATCGTGTTCTCGCCCTTGGTGATGGTTTCCAGGCTGGCGCGGGTCGCATCGCGGGGCGACATGATCTCGAACTTGTCGGCGACGCCCTTGGCTTCCAAGATCGGCTTCACGTACTTGATCAGCTCGGCATCGTGGGCGCGGTTCTCGTCCAGCCAGAAAATCGCGCGATAGCCGGTGGCCTTTTGCCGCTCGATCGCCAGGTTCACCCAGTCCTCGATCGGCGCCTTGCGCGCGCTGGCCGAGCGCCAGATGTCACCGGCCGCAACCTTGTGCTCGTGCAGCACGGTGCCGTCATCCAGCACCATCTTCACCACGCCATCCTGCGGGATTTCAAAGGTGGTCGGGTGGCTGCCGTATTCCTCGGCCTTCTGCGCCATGAGCCCCAGGTTCTGCACCGTCCCGGCAGTGGCCGGGTTCAGCTTGCCGTGTTCCTTGAAGAACTTGATCGTCTCGTCATAGACCGGCGCGTACGAGCTGTCGGGAATGACGCAATTGGTGTCATGCTCTTTGCCGTCCGGGCCCCAGCCCTTGCCGCCCGCGCGGATCAGAGCCGGCATCGAGGCGTCGATGATCACGTCGCTGGGCACGTGCAGGTTGGTGATGCCCCGGTCGCTGTCAACCATGTACATCGGCGGGCGCTGCGCGCGGCAGGCCTCGATATCGGCCATGATCTCGGGCTCGCCCTTGACCCGCTCCAGCAGGTCGCCCATGCCCGAATTGGGGTTCACGCCCAGCTCTTTCATCTTGGCGCCGTGCTTTTCGAACACCGGCTTCAGCCATTCCTTGACCGCGTGGCCAAAGATGATCGGGTCGGAAACCTTCATCATCGTGGCCTTCATGTGCAGCGAAAACAGCGTGCCCTCGGCCTTGGTCTTTTCGATCTCGTCGGCCAGGAAGGCATCCAACGCCGCAGCGCTCATATAGGTGGCGTCGACCACCGTGCCCTGGGGGAACGAAACGCCGTCTTTCAGCACCGTCTCGCCGCTGGCGGTTTCCAGCACGATCTTGGCGGTGGCCGCCTTCGCCAAAGTGGCGGATTTCTCGTTCGAAAAGAAATCGTCGGACTGCATCGTGGCCACGCGCGTCTTGCTGTCGGCCGACCAGTCGCCCATGCGGTGAGGGTTGTTCTGGGCGTATTTCTTGACGGGTGCGGCGGCGCGGCGGTCGCTGTTGCCCTCGCGCAGAACGGGGTTCACGGCGCTGCCCTTGATGCTGTCATACTTGGCACGCACCGCCTTTTCTTCGTCGGTTACCGGCTCTTCGGGATAGTCGGGCAGCGCATAACCCTGCCCCTGCAATTCCTTGACCGCCGCCACCAGCTGCGGCACCGAGGCCGAGATATTGGGCAGCTTGATCACGTTGGCATGGGGCTGCTTCACCAGCTCGCCCAGCCAGGCCAGGTCGTCGGACTGGCGCTGCTCTGCGGTCAGCGCCTCGGGGAAGGTCGCCAGGATACGGCCCGCCAGGCTGATATCCTTGGTGCCAACGCTGACGCCAGCGGCCGAGGCGAATTTCTGGATGATAGGCAACAGAGAGGCCGAGGCCAGTTCCGGCGCCTCGTCGACCTTGGTGTAGATGATATCGGGTGTGTTCTGATCGGACATCGGACAATCCTTTCCTTTGCTGCCCTCGCCATACGGCAAACTTTGCGCGGCGTCTACAGCATACATTCGTATACAATGGCAAGTGCCGAGGTTTTTCGCCGCAGGTTTCGGCATCATTCCGGCCCGGTGCCAAGCGGGCTTGCAGGTCGCGCATGCATTGGGCAACTCTTGAACCAAAGAGGGACGGAAAGGACAAGACATGGCGATCAAGACCGCGATCATCGGGTTGGGAATCATGGGCCGGCGGCTGCTGGGGCAAATGCTGGTGCATGACGGGTTCGACGTGGTCGCCCTGTGGGATCCGAATGCCGCCGCCTGCGCCGAGGCCGCCGACATGGCCCCCGGCGCCACCATCGCCGCATCGGCCGAGGCGGCAATCGGCGCCGCCGACCTTGTCTACCTTGCCTGCCCGCCCGGCCCACGCAAGGCCTATGCGCTGCACGCCGCCGCCGCGGGCAAGGCCGTGTTCCTGGAAAAACCTCTGGGCGTCGACGTGGCCGAAAGCGAGGATTTGGTCGCCCAACTGGCCCACCACGGCACCCCGGCGGCGGTCAATTTCACTCAGGCCGCCAGCGTCGCCATGACCGGCACTGTCGGGGCCGCCGACAGCGGCGCTATGGGCAACCTTGCGGGCGCCGATATCGTCGTCACCTATGCCGCATGGCCCCGCGCCTGGCAAAAGGCGGCCGACTGGCTGCGCTTTCGCGACGAGGGCGGCATGACGCGCGAGGTGATCTCGCACTTCCTGTTCTTTTCCGAACGGTTGCTGGGGCCGCTGCAGGTGGTCACGGCACACCCCAGCTATCCCGACGATCCCGCGCTGTGCGAAACGCATCTTCTGGCCCGACTTGAAACCAAGGCCGGCCTGCCCGTCACCATCATGGCCAGTGTCGGCGGCGCCCAGCCCGACCGGCAGGAATTGACGATCAAGGGCAGCAAGCAAAGCCGCCGCATCACTGATTTCTACGTCGACTGGATGTCGGATGGCGGCGACTTCACCCCGGCAAGCCCCCGCCCCGATGACGCCCGCGTGTCCAGCCTGCAATTGCAACTGGACGAGCTGGTGAAATGCGTGGCCGGCCAACCCAACCGCCTGGCCACGCCGGCCGAGGCGCTGCGCGTGCAAAAACTGGTCGAATCCATGCTGCGGGGCCAGCCCTGAAACGCCGGGCAACAAATCCCGCTCGATCCCGGAATCCTGCGCTTGCGGTCCCAGGACCCCGAACTTGACACAAAACACCGCCGAACGCCCGCAGGCCACGGCATACCAGGCGCAAAACAGCCCCAGCGCCCCGCCGCAATCATCGCAAATGCTTGATTCAGTGGTGAGCCGTGCAGGATTCGAACCTGCGACCCACTGATTAAAAGTCAGTTGCTCTACCAACTGAGCTAACGGCCCACTAGGCGCGCCTTCTAGAAAGAGCGATGCCAGCGGTCAACCCCGAAAACACAGCTTTTTGCGCGGGCGGCTGGATTCATGTCGGCGCCGCGCGTATATGCGCGCCATGACCACGCGGCAGACACATATCCCTTTCATGAAAATGCACGGGCTCGGCAACGATTTCGTCGTGCTGGATGCCCGCGTGCAGGACATTGTTGTGACGCCAGAGCTGGCGCAGGCGATGGCCGACCGGCATCGCGGCGTGGGATTCGATCAGCTGGCGGTCATTTCCGACCGCCCGGGCAGCGACGGGCATTTGACGTTCTTGAACAGCGACGGCTCGGCCTCGGCCACATGCGGCAACGCCACGCGCTGCATCGCGCAATTCCTGATGGCGGAAAAGGGCGTGACCGCCCTGACGCTCAGCACCGAGCGCGGTACGCACCAGGCGCGCGATCTGGGCGGGAGCGTTACGGTGAACATGGGCCATCCCAGCCTTGACTGGCAGGACATTCCGCTGGCCCGCGAAATGGACACGCTGGAACTGCCGCTGCCCGGCGCGCCCACGGCCACCGGCATGGGCAACCCGCATTGCACCTTTTTCGTCGAAGATGCCGAGGCGGTCGACCTGGCCACCCAAGGCCCGCGTTTCGAGCATGACCCGCTTTTTCCGCAGCGCACCAATGTGCAATTTGCCAGCATCACCGGCCCCGATCACATCCGCATGCGCGTGTGGGAGCGTGGCGCCGGAGTCACGCTGGCCTCGGGTTCGTCCTCTTGCGCCGTGGCGGTGGCCGCGGCGCGCCGGGGCCTGACGGGGCGCGATGTGCGGATCGACCTGGATGGCGGCACGCTGAACATCCGCTGGGCCGAGGATGGCGTCTGGATGACCGGCCCGACCGCCCATGTGTTCGACGGCGTCTGGCGGGGGTGATCCATGACCACGCCACCGAAATTCACCACGCTGGGCTGCCGGCTGAACGCCTATGAAACCGAGGCGATGAAAGACTTAGCCGCGCAGGCCGGGCTTGAGGGCGCCGTGGTGGTCAACACCTGCGCGGTGACGGCCGAGGCCGTGCGCAAGGCCCGCCAGGAAATCCGCAAGCTGCGCCGCGACAACCCGACCGCGCGCATCATCGTCACCGGCTGCGCCGCCCAGACCGAGCCCGAAACCTTCGCCGCGATGGACGAGGTCGACCACGTGATCGGCAACAGCGAAAAGATGCAGCCCGACACATGGGCGCGGCTGGCCCCTGATTTCGTGGGCGACACGCCGCGCGTTCTGGTCGACGACATCATGTCGGTGCGCGAAACCGCCGGGCACCTGATCGACGGCTTCGGCACCCGCTCACGCGCCTATGTGCAGGTGCAAAACGGCTGCGATCATCGCTGCACCTTCTGCATCATTCCCTATGGCCGGGGCAATTCGCGCAGCGTGCCCGCGGGCGTGGTGGTCGACCAGATCAAGCGGCTGTCGGGCGCGGGTTATAACGAGGTGGTGTTGACCGGCGTCGACCTGACCAGCTGGGGCGCCGACCTGCCCGGCGAACCGCGCCTGGGCGATCTGGTCATGCGCATCCTGAAACTGACCGACATTCCCCGCCTGCGCATCAGCTCGATCGATTCGATCGAGGCGGATGACAACCTGATGCAGGCCATCGCAACCGAACCGCGCCTGATGCCGCATCTGCACCTGTCGTTGCAGGCCGGGAACGATATGATCCTGAAGCGGATGAAGCGGCGCCACCTGATGGCCGACGCGCGCCGCATGGTCGAGCGCGCCCGCGCCGCGCGGCCGGAGGTTGTTTTCGGTGCCG